>CAMYMO010000394.1 GCA_947259425.1 uncultured Ectothiorhodospiraceae bacterium
TGAAAACACGGACCTGTCGGCCTACGAGTTATCCCGTGTAGCGCATGCGATCGAGGCAGAGATTAAACGCGTGCCGGGCACCCGAGATATTTACACACTAGGCGGTCCAGAAAATGTCGTGCATGTATTATTTGATCCGGCCGCACTGGCTTCATATAACCTAAACCTGTACGAGTTACTCAGTGCATTACAGTTAAGTAATGCAACTGAACCGCTTGGTGCGATGTTAGATCAGGAACTTGAGATTTCCATACAGGCCGGTCAGTTTTTGGTTTCCGAACAGGAGGTCAAGGATTTAATCATTGGTCTTCATCAAAACAAACCAGTGTATCTGCGGGATGTCGCCACGGTTCAATATGGTCCCGATCAAGCAGAACAATATGTATGGCATAGCCTGGGAAATCATGCTGAAAAGCAATCAGAGCAATCTTTAGCTAAAACCTATCCAGCCGTGACCATTGCGGTGGCCAAACAACCTGGTACCAATGCGGTCTCAATCGCAAATAAAATTATCGAACGTGTTGAGCATCTTAAAGGCGTGTTTATTCCCAGTGATGTTAACGTCAGTATCACTCGTAATTATGGCGAGACGGCTGATGCGAAAGCAAAAAAACTTATCCAGAAATTAATTTTTGCAACGATTTCGGTTGTACTATTAGTGCTGTTTGCCTTAGGTCGACGCGAGGCCGTTATTGTTGGTGTTGCCGTCGTGATTACTCTGGCTATTACTTTGTTTGCCTCCTGGATTTGGGGCTTTACTCTGAACCGGGTTTCATTATTTGCCCTAATATTTTCAATCGGCATCCTGGTGGACGATGCGATCGTGGTGGTCGAGAATATCCATCGACATATTCAGCTGGGTGCTCGTAACCTGATTGAAGCGATTCCAAAAGCGGTTGACGAAGTGGGTGGACCAACTATTTTGGCGACCTTTACCGTGATTGCGGCATTATTACCGATGGCATTTGTTAGTGGCCTGATGGGCCCTTATATGAGTCCGATTCCAATCAATGCCAGTACCGGTATGTTAATTTCTTTAATCGTCGCATTTGTTATTACACCCTGGTTGGCGAACAAATATATTAAGATTGACGCGAGTGCCCATCATAGCGAAGCGGATGATGGTGGTAAGTTATATGACGTATTTAAACGTTATGTCGGTCCGCTCTTACTCGGAGAACAGGGTAAGAAAAAACGCCGCCTCTTGTTTGTTGGGATTATCGGCTTAATTCTTTTATCAGTAAGTCTGGCGGTCTTCAAACTGGTGGTGATGAAGATGTTACCTTTTGATAATAAATCTGAGTTTCAGGTTATTATTGATATGCCTGAAGGCACACCACTCGAACATACCGCAAGAGTAGCAAACGAACTTGGCCGATACCTGGTTAGCGTGCCAGAGGTCATTGATTATCAGGCCTATGTCGGAACCGCTGCACCTATCAACTTTAATGGGCTGGTACGTCAGTATTATTTGCGCTCGGAAGCGAATATGGCGGATATACAGGTTAATTTAACGCCGAAGTCTGAACGAGATCGTAAAAGTCATGAGATCGCCTTATCCGTACGCGCACCCTTACAGGCGATTGCTAAAAAACACAATGCCAATGTAAAAGTCGTTGAAGTCCCACCTGGACCCCCGGTGATGTCGCCGTTGGTCGCCGAAGTCTATGGACTCAATTACCAGCAGCAAATTGAAACGGCAAAACAGATTCGACAAAGCCTGGCAAAGAATGAGGCGGTTGTAGATCTTGACGATTCAATTGTCGCACCGACCGTTAAGTGGATTATTAAAGTTGACCAGCGTAAAGCTGCGTTATGGGGGGTGTCACAAAAATCGGTGGTCTCGGCGATTGCGACCGCCTTAAATGGCGAAGATGTTAGTTATTTGCATCCGGGTAACGTCAAATTTCCACTACCTATTCGCGTCGAACTGGCTGATGAGAAGAAAACGGATTTAAATAACCTGTTACAAATTCATGTGCGTGGCCGCGGTGGGCAAAATATTGCACTATCGGATTTAGTTAAAGTGACCCCAACAACTCGTGAGCAAGCCATATTCCATAAAGATTTATTACCGGTGGTTTTTGTCACTGCAGATGCAGCCGGCGAAACAGATAGTCCCCTCTATGGTATGTTTGAAGTTGCGTCTGATTTGGCTGACTCGGATACAGTAGAACAATTCTTCATTAACCAACCAGAGAATCCGTATCAGTCCAGCATGAAGTGGGATGGTGAGTGGCAAGTGACCTATGAAACGTTTCGCGATATGGGCATTGCCTATGCAGTTGGTTTGTTAATGATCTATTTATTAGTCGTCGCGCAATTCCGTTCTTATTTTGTACCCATCATTATTATGGGACCGATCCCTCTGACCATCATTGGGGTGATGCCCGGTCATGCGATTATGGGTTTTATCGCGGATGCGCAATACACAGCAACCTCGATGATTGGCATGATCGCGTTAGCGGGGATCATTGTGCGTAACTCAATTTTGTTGGTCGATTTCATCAATCAGCAAATCAATGAGGGTATCGCGCTTGAGGAGGCGGTCATTCGGGCTGGTGCCGTTCGTGCCAAGCCCATCATTCTGACTGGTTTGGCCGCAATGTTGGGCGCCTTTTTTATTCTTGATGATCCAATTTTTAATGGTCTCGCTATCTCATTGATTTCGGGCATATTGGTTTCGACACTGCTGACTTTGGTGGTCATCCCCGTTTGGTACTATGCCTATCAGCTTAAACGGGTAAAAACGAAAGGCTAATAATTAACCGAAATATAAGTGTATATCCTCAGTTGTATTTGCCTTTCGGCTGATAATTGATACTATCCAGCCCTTAGTTTTGCGAATGGCCGCATAGAATCAAATTATTTAGCGTTTAAGAATATACAACAAAGGTATCACCATGTCTGACAGACGATTGCAGGTTTTTCATACAGTAGCTCGGCTTTTAAGCTTTACCAAAGCCGCTGAAGAACTTCATATGACCCAGCCTGCGGTGACCTTTCAGGTGCGCCAGCTCGAAGAGCAGTTCAATACCCGCTTATTTGACCGCACCCACAATCGAATCAGTCTGACAGATGCAGGCAGCCGTGTTTATAACTATGCGGAGCAGATTTTCCAGCTGTATGGTGAAATGGATAATTCAGTGCGCGAGTTGACGGGTGATATCAGTGGCGTACTGATTCTTGGTGCGAGCACGACGATTGCGGAATACATGTTGCCGGTATTACTGGGTGATTTTAAGTCAAAACATCCTGAAGTCACGATCCGGTTAAAAGTCGCCAATACGGATGGTATTGTTTCGCAGGTTGAAAATAACGAGATAGATTTAGGCGTGGTCGAAGCGCCGGTTAATAATAAAAATCTGATGGTTGAAGAATGCCGAACCGATCATCTTGTCATGATTGTGCCGCCGGAGCATGAATTGGCGAAAGAAGCGAGTATTCCTATCTCTAAAATTATTGAATACCCGTTTATTTGCCGAGAAGAGGGTTCGGGAACCCGCGAAGTGATGATTGAAAGCATGCAAGCGGCGGGCATTAATCCCAGCGATATGAATATTGCCATGGAACTGGGCAGCCTGGAGGCGATTAAGGGTGCGGTTGAATCCGGGATGGGGGTCTCGATTTTATCGAGGGCCACTTTATTGAAAGAATTAAAACTGGGGACTCTGGTCGCAATCAATACCGACCCGCCAATCAATCGTCCCTTCTCATTTGTCCACCAAAAACAAAAGTTCAAGGCCCGTGCGATGGATGAATTATTAAGTTTTGCGCGTAATTATTGCGAATCACATCAGGATATCTAAGACATATCTTTTTAAAATACGTCAAAATATTCTAAACTTATCAGATTACCTTTAGTACAGAATAAGGCGCCATTTTGACGGATCAACAACAGGTTTTACTCGATTACTATCTGCAATTATCTGCAGAAGACCAACACAGTCTGTTGCGTTTTGCCGAGTTTTTGGCGACTGGATCAAATGCGAATATCGCTACGTCAAACAGTGTCGCCATTGCGCAGAACCATCCTGAACCTGCCGCAAGTGAATCATCCGCGAAAGACGATACCCTGCCCAAACCTGAAAATATAGAACGACCTGAAGATGAAAAAGTCGTGGATGCACTAAAGCGTTTATCGGCCACTTATCCTATGCTTGAAAAAAAGACGCTCTTGAATAAAGCATCGGAGCTCGTTGCTCAACATGTGATGTTTGGTAAACCTGCCGTCGTGGTCATCAATGAAGTAGAAGAAGTCTTTGCCGAAGCTTACGAAAAATTTGTTGAAGACTATGGCAGTCGTAAATGATCGAGATTCTCAAGGCCTGGTATAACCGTTATTTTTCCGATCCACAAGCTGTCTTGTTATTGGTGTTGTTGGTTATCGGCTTTACCATAGTTTTGACTTTAGGCAATATGCTGGCCCCGGTGTTGGCGGCATTGGTGATTGCTTATCTACTCGAAGCCGTTGTACAAAAAATGAAACAGCTTGGTTCAAAGCGTCAACATGCGGTTATCTTGGTCTGGTTTGTCTTCGTCGCATTTCTTATTTTTATGGTGTTTGGCATGCTGCCATTATTATCGAATCAAGTTGCTCAGTTTATCCCGGAAGTCACTGATTACTGGACAAAGGCGCAAGCCTTTTTGTCTACACTGCCAGAACAATATGACTTTATTAGCAGCAAACAAGTTGAGATCATCAGCAGAGATCTGGAACAGCTGATTGGTTCGCTCGGTAAAAATATCCTAACTAGTGTCTCAATCGCCTCAATCACGTCGGGTGCTGTTACCATTATTGTTTATTTGATTCTTTTACCATTAATGGTGTTTTTTTTCTTAAAAGATAAAAGGCTTATCTTAAATTGGTTTGCTGGATTTTTACCGCAGGATCGTACTTTAGCGACACAGGTCTGGGCTGAGATGGATAAACAGCTTGGTAATTATGTTCGCGGTAAAGTCTGGGAAATCTTAATCGTCGGTGGTGTCTCGTATATTGTCTTTTCTATATTTGGATTGAAATATGCCTTTTTGCTTAGTGTTATCGTTGGTTTATCGGTCATAATTCCCTACATCGGTGCCACCGTTGTCACAATCCCAATTGCTGTGGTTGCTTTTTTTCAATGGGGCCTGGAAGCGGAGTTCTACTGGCTGATGATCGCCTATTTAATTATCCAGGCGCTTGATGGAAATCTGTTAGTTCCGTGGTTATTTGGTAATGTCGTCAACGTGCACCCCATCGCGATCATTATCAGCATATTGTTGTTCGGTGGGTTATGGGGTTTTTGGGGGGTATTTTTTGCTATTCCACTCGCCACGTTGGTCAATGCGTTAATGCATGCCTGGCCACGTACTGCCGATAAAAATATTAACCAGCCGACGGATGCCTAACCGATCCTCTTTTTCGATCGGGGCAATGAGCTTAAAACATAATTTTATGCTGCATTCCGATCATGACAGGATCCGTTTATAAGATCTCTGATGCGTAATCCGCTAAACGTGAGCGCTCACCACGTACCAATGTCACATGACCGCTGTGTGACCAATTTTTAAATCGATCTACGACGTAAGTTAAACCTGAAGTGGTTTCAGATAAATAGGGTGTGTCGATCTGCGCGATATTACCCAGGCATACAATTTTAGTACCCGGACCCGCTCGAGTGACAAGTGTTTTTAACTGTTTCGAAGTCAGGTTTTGGGCCTCATCAATGATGACATAGCGGTTCAAAAAGGTGCGACCCCGCATAAAGTTAACAGAACGAATCTTAATGCGCTGGCTAACGAGATCATTGGTTGCCGCCCGTCCCCAATCGCCACCCTCGGAGGATTCGGTTAACACTTCCAGGTTATCCATTAACGCACCCATCCAGGGCGTCATTTTTTCTTCTTCAGTGCCAGGTAAAAAACCGATATCTTCACCAACCGGGATAGTGACACGCGTCATAATAATTTCACGATAACGTTTTTGATCCAAGGTTTGTTCTAAACCGGCTGCTAAGGATAATAGGGTTTTACCGGTACCGGCCATACCTAATAACGACACGAAATCTATTTCCGGGTCCATCAATAAATTTAGTGCCAGGTTTTGTTCGCGGTTACGTGCATTGATTCCCCATACCGAGCGTGATTCAGTACGGAAGTCGCGCACGGTTTCAATGGTCGCATTATCATCCTCAGTCTTGCGCACGATTGCTTCAAAGCCATCTTTCTCGTGATATACAAATTCATTGCTGTACCAGGATTTGACCTCAGGACCATTGATTCGATAAAACGAACGTCCCGATTCCATCCATGAGTCCATTTCTTTGCCGTGACTATCCCAAAAATCATCCGCGATAGAGTGACTGCCGGTATGTAACAGGTTGATATCATCGAGGACCTGATCATTCGTGTAATCTTCAGCATGCAGGCCGACGATACTGGCCTTGATACGCAGGTTAATATCTTTAGAGACGAGTGTTATCGTGGTATCAGGGTACTCAGTATTCAGAGCCAGTGCGGTGCCAAGGATATTATTATCGGCTTTGTCACCAGGTAATGAATCGGGTAATTCGTGCTTAAAATGTTTTGTTTGGAAGAATAATCGCCCGCTACCCGTATCGGCATTGTTTAGATCGATGTTTTGTATATTGAGCGAAAGACCGTTTTCAATTTCTTCAGAAGACGCGTTTGAGAGAAGATCATCTAAAAAACGACTTGATTGGCGAGCATTCCGTGCAACTTCAGAGTTGCCTTTCTTATTATTATCTAGTTCCTCCAACACGATCATGGGTAAATAAATATCGTGTTCCTTGAATCGAAACAGTGAACTCGGATCGTGCATTAAAATATTTGTATCGAGTACAAATAAACGTTTACCTTCGACCTGTTTTGCATTCATAAAGTAGTTTTGTTTCCCTGTGTAATATAAATAAGCGTTATTCAATCATTGGGTTTTATTAAGTGCCTTTACCGCAGCAAGGACTTCATCAACATGATCTTTTACTTTTACTTTCCGCCATTCTTCACGCAGTTTACCGGTAGTATCAATCAAAAAAGTACTTCGCTCGATACCTCGAACCTTTTTACCATACATGTTTTTCATCTTTATGACGTCAAACTGTTTGCAAAGTAACTCATCTTCATCAGACAACAGATCAAACTTAAATTTCTGTTTACTTTTAAAGTTTTCATGGGTACGTACCGAGTCACGCGAGACGCCAAGGATGACGGTGTTTTGTCGTTTGAACTTGGTTAAACTGGCCTGAAAGTCCAGGCCTTCCTGGGTACAACCGGGCGTATTGTCTTTCGGGTAAAAGTACAATACCACGTTTTGTCCTTTAAATGATGTGAGCGAAATAGTTTGCTCGCCGGTTGCGGCAAGATTAAAATTTTTAACTTTTTTATTTAGTTCGACTTTACTCATTTGTTCCAACTTAGTTTATACTTTAATTGGTTCTAAAATAGCATCCAGATTCAATTCATCACAAAACTCCATGAACTGTTCGCGCAAGCTTGAGATGTGTGTGGCGGCTGGTATCTCAACGGTCATGTTTAAGGCAAACATCGGTGAGCCGGTATGAGCGGCACGGTGCGAGGTTGTGTACATATCATGAATGTTGATTTGTCGTTGTGAAAAAAAACCAGTAATCTTTTGTACGATGCCGGGATGGTCCAGCGAGACGACTTCAATGTTGTAAGGAATTTCTTCCCGGTTAAGTTGACGACCTTCAGTGCGTCGACAGTTAATGATGAGTCCCAGTTTATCCTGGATGTGTGTCAATTGATCTTCAAGCTTGGCAATATTATTCCAGGCGCCCGATACCATCATAATTAATGCAAATTCGCCGCCGAGAATGCTCATGCGGCTGTCTTCGATGTTACAGCCCGAATTTACGATATTGTCAGAGAGTTCGGCGACCAAACCGGATCGGTCCTGTCCTAGTGCCGAGATAACAAGGTAGTTACTCATAAGCTAACTATCGTCGATTTTTTTACAGTTGTACAGCCCGAAGTTGCTCCGCGGCCTGTTCCGGGCTGATGGTGTTCACAAAAAGTCCAGAGCCCAGTTCAAATCCATTAGGA
>CAMYMO010000395.1 GCA_947259425.1 uncultured Ectothiorhodospiraceae bacterium
AAGTCAATATGGCGGGTGTGATTCCACCGATTTTTGCTTCGAGTTTGATCCTGTTCCCAGCAACGCTGGTACAGTTTATTGGCGCCAGTGGAGAAGGTGGTATTTGGGGCTCTTTTGCGAATATCTCGCAATTGTTACAGCCAGGCCAGCCTATCTATATATTGACTTATGCATTATTGATTATATTTTTCTGTTTCTTTTATACGGCATTGATGTTTAACCCGAAAGAAACAGCGGACAATTTAAAGAAATCTGGGGCGTTTATCCCTGGAATTCGACCTGGCGAACACACCGCAAAGTATATTGATACGATTTTGGGTCGCTTAACCTTTGTCGGATCGCTTTATATTACCGCGGTATGTTTGATTCCAGAATTTTTGATTCTGTATGGCGATGCCCAGTTTTATTTTGGTGGCACATCGCTACTGATTATTGTGGTGGTCATTATGGACTTTATGGCGCAGATGCAATCGCATTTAATGTCACACCAATATGAAGGGCTTATGAAAAAAGCCAATTTGAAAGGTCATGGTCGCTCGGGGCTATTACGCTAGCTAGATGGCGGAATGAAGTAATTTGGCTGTAATCACAGCCTGAGTACCGTAACAGGAGAAATAGCATGAAAGTTCGTGCATCAGTAAAGAAAATTTGCCGAAACTGTAAGATTATCCGCCGCAATGGGGTGGTTCGGGTGATTTGTAAGGATCCACGTCATAAACAACGTCAGGGTTAAGAGCTGATTTTGTTATATTTTTGGGTGTTTGGCCTTGCCAGTGAGGCTTTAGAGAAGTAAAATGCCCCGTTTTACGCGTACCGCGTAGCGGTCGCTTATTGTGTTAGGAAACAGTAACTTATGGCTCGTATAGCAGGAATAAATGTTCCAGACCACAAACATGCTGAGATTGCATTAACATCAATCTATGGTGTGGGTCGCACTCGCGCACGTGAAGTCTGTAGCGCGGTTGGAATAGAAGCTTCAACCAAAATTCAGGATTTGGACGAAAATATGCTCGAAAATATTCGTACCGAAATCGCTAAATATGCCGTTGAAGGTGATCTCCGTCGTGAGGTCTCAATGAATATTAAACGATTGATGGATTTAGGCACGTATCGTGGCATCCGTCATCGCCGAGGACTGCCTACCCGTGGTCAACGTACTAAAACAAATGCACGCACTCGCAAGGGTCCGCGTAAATTAGTTAAAAAATAATTAGGTTTATATTATGGCTGCAAAAGGTTCTCGTACTCGTAAGAAGGTGAAACGCGATATTTCTGATGGAATCGCGCATATTCATGCTTCTTTTAATAACACTATCGTAACCATCACTGATCGCCAGGGTAATGCGCTTTGCTGGGCAACCGCCGGCGGCTCGGGTTTCCGTGGTTCACGTAAAAGCACCCCTTTTGCCGCTCAGGTGGCCGCAGAACGTGCGGGCGAAAAAGCCCAAGAGTATGGCATGAAGAATTTGGAAGTATGTGTAAAGGGCCCTGGTCCTGGCCGTGAATCAGCGGTTCGTGCTTTGAATGCCAAAGGTTTTCGTATTACTAATATTTCAGATGTGACACCCATTCCTCATAATGGTTGTCGTCCTCCGAAGAAACGTCGCGTGTAGCTGGAGAAAATAATGGCTCGTTATATAGGTCCTGTTTGTCGTTTGTGCCGTCGTGAAGGTGACAAACTATTTCTTAAAGGTGAAAAGTGCTTTAGTAGCAAGTGTGCGATCGAAAGTCGCCCAACACCTCCTGGTCAGCACGGTGCTAAACGTGGTCGTTTATCTGACTACGCGACTCAGTTACGTGAGAAACAAAAATTACGTCGTACTTATGGTGTATTAGAAAAACAATTTCGTTCTTACTACAAAGCCGCTGATAGACGCAAAGGCTCTACCGGTGAGAACTTGTTAGAACTTTTAGAAACTCGCATGGACAACGTGGTCTACCGCATGGGTTTTGGCGCATCTCGTACTGAAGCACGCCAGCTTATTCGTCACAATGCGATTAGCTTGAACGGTACAAAAGCAAATATCCCGTCTATCCAGATTAAACCGGGTGATGTGATTTCAGTATCGGAAAAAGCGAAAGAACAATTGCGCATTAAAGGCGCATTAGAAATGGCTGAAACACGCGGTATCTCAGAATGGCTTGAAGTGAATAGCAAGAAAATGGAAGGCACCTTCAAATCTGTTCCAGAACGCAGTGATTTACCATCAGATATTAACGAACACTTGGTAGTGGAACTGTACTCCAAGTAATCGATAGTTGGTTTGCTGGTTGTTTCGCAGACTAGAAATAATTTTCCCCTAACCGAGAGAGGGAGTATATGCAAGGCTCAGTCTCAGATTTTTTGAAGCCACGTATTGTTGATGTTCAGCAAATCAGCGATACACACGCACGTGTCGTTCTGGAACCACTTGAACGTGGTTTTGGTCATACTTTAGGTAACGCGTTACGTCGTATTTTGCTTTCTTCTATGAACGGTTGTGCCATCGTTGAAGCGGAAATTGAAGGCGTATTGCATGAGTACACTACGATTGAAGGTGTACAAGAAGATGTCGTTGAAATTTTATTAAACCTCAAAGGCGTCGCCATTCGTATGGAAGGCGCGACTGAGGCAAATTTGACAATCAACAAGAAAGGTCCTGGTCCGGTTACGGCAGGCGACATTTCAGTTGATCACAATGTTGAAATTATTAATCCAGATCATGTTATTGCCAACCTGACCAAGGCCGGCGAACTTAATATGGTCTTAAAAGTACGTGTCGGGCGTGGTTATGAACCCGCAAGCGTACGTAAATCAGAAGAAGATGAAGATCGCCCGATAGGCCGTTTACAAATCGACGCGAGCTTTAGCCCGATTCATCGTATTGCGTATGTGGTTGACAGTGCTCGTGTTGAGCAGCGTACTGATTTGGACAAACTGATTATCGACTTGGAAACCAACGGTACGATTGAACCCGAAGCGGCGATTCGTGCAGCAGCAACTATCTTACAGGATCAACTATCTGCATTCGTTGATCTGTCAGGTAAGCAAGAAGAGGAAACACAGGCTGCTGAGCCGGAGGTTGACCCGATCTTGTTACGCCCAGTTGATGATTTAGAATTAACGGTTCGTTCTGCAAACTGTTTGAAGGCAGAACAGATTTATTATATTGGTGATTTGATTCAGCGTACTGAAGTTGAACTGTTAAAGACGCCTAATTTAGGTAAGAAATCTTTAACCGAGATCAAAGACGTATTAGCGTCGCGCGGTCTGTCTTTAGGTATGCGTCTTGAAAACTGGCCACCAGCCAGTTTAAAAGATAAAGAGTCAGCCGCTTAACACAAGTATTGAAGGGTAAGTAAAATGCGTCATCGTCAAAGTGGTCGACAGCTAAATCGTAACAGTTCTCATCGTAAAGCGATGTTTCGTAATATGGCCAATTCATTGTTAGATCATGAACTGATCAAAACGACACTGCCTAAAGCAAAAGAATTACGTCGTGTTGCAGAACCGTTGATTACACTCGCTAAAAAAGACAGCGTGGCTAATCGACGTTTGGCTTTTGATCGTACCCGCGATCGTGGTGTTGTGACTAAATTATTTAATGAATTAGGTCCTCGCTATGAAACTCGTCCTGGTGGTTATTTACGTATTTTAAAATGCGGTTTTCGTACCGGTGACAACGCCCCTATGGCAATCGTTGAATTGGTTGATCGTCCTGTTGAAGATGAAGCCACAAGTGAAGAATAAGTTAATACAGGTGTTACTTGATATTAACATTTAAAAACAACCGGGTTTAGCCCGGTTTTTTTTGTTTTAAAGAAAAATGTCGTTACTAAATATATTTAAATCAAAATTATTGTTTGTTCTATTTTTAATCCTGTTATTTTTTGGATTATTTATACTTAACTCGATAAATAACGATACTCGTATTAAACATGAAATCTGGAATGCCAGTCATTTTGTCGTATTCTTCATTTTTTGGTTATTTATGGTAAATCTATTTAGCTGGTTACGACCACTTGATATCAAACGAGCTATTATCATTTTAGTCGCTTCGTTGATAATAAGTGCCGGTATAGAATGGTTTCAAATAAAGGTAGGGCGCTCGGCTTCATGGGATGATGTCAAATTAAGTGTTGCAGGGAGTTTGGCCTTAATCGGCGTGTACATATTCGAATTAAATAAAAATCGGTTTATTGCTTACACAAACATTATAGTAATTACGCTTTGCTCTATTGTTTTATCGTGGTCGAGCCTGAAAATATTTATGGATGAAATTTATATAGTCAAACAGGGACCTATACTAAGTGACTTTTCTACGCCATTTGAGCGGTCGCGATGGAGTGGGTCGTTTTCAAATATCGCTGTTGTCAGTGAAAATAACAGGGACAGTCTATTAGTCACATTAAGGCCGGGGCATTGGTTTTCTACAGCTGAGTTAAGGCATTTTTATAATGACTGGAGTGGTTATACTAAAATAATCATAGAGCTTGATTATTTAGGCCTGGATACCTTTAAGGTATCGGTAAGAGTGCATGATAAGCGGCACCGTGAATCCTGGTATGCCTATGATGATCGCTTTACGCGTAGTATTTTATTAAATCCCGGTAAAAACGTCCTTGAATTTGATATCGAAGAAATAAGAAATGCGCCATTAAATCGAGATATGGATATGAGTACGATCGAGGCCTTGATGATAATTGCTCGAAAATTTGAAGGCGAGCGTCGAATAAAAATAAATAGAGTTTATTTACAATGAGACAGGTTCACTTATTTACGGATTTTAGTTTTAAAGGTCCTTATCTGGGAGAAGTAAAGTCTGTATTAGCACGAAATTTAGAAGACGTTACCTGCATTGATTTAATGCACGATGCCCCTAAGTTTAATCCAAAAGCGAGCGCCTATTTACTTGCCGCTTTGTCGCAACAATTTAACAAAGGGGATTCATGTTTAGCCATTGTCGACCCGGAGGTGGGCTCAAAACAACGGCGGCCGGTGTTAATTATTGCCGACGACATAGTTTATTGTGGGCCAGATAATGGTCTATTTAGTATAGTTATCAAGAATGCTAAAAATACAGCTTGTTATGAAGTAATAATAACAGCGGAGCCTGATTCAAAAACTTTTCATGGTCGCGACTTGTTTGCTCCGTCATTAGCTAAATATTTAAATAATAATTTAACCGATTTTAATGTGATTGATTGTACGACTTTAGTCGGGTTTGATTGGGATGATGCGCTCAATGAAATAATTTATTTTGATGGCTATGGAAATGCGGTAATAGGTCGAAGAGCGCATACTTTATCAGTTAATAACCGTCTTAGTGTAAATGGAGTAGAGATTGAGTCAGCTGAAATCTTTTCTAGCGTTGCTATAAATAAACCCTTTTGGTATATGAATTCCATGGGGTTAGTGGAGATTGCGGTCAATCAAGGATCCGCGCAAACAAGTTTGAACTTAAACTTAGGCCAGCCGGTTACTATTATAATTTAAACAGTGGTCATTGTGTGCTAGATTGGCGTCAGTCAAATAGATGTCTATGACTAATCATTTGGGGGATTATCTTATGAATTTGAAGAGAACAGTACTGTGGATGATATTAGTGTTATCAAGCCCTCAGGCCATGGCCGATCTCGATTTTTTAGCAGAGCTGGGGATACATGTCGGTGGTGATGATTTAATTACGGCGACATTTACCGATGGTTCGACTGCAAAGATAAAAGCCGGTGAAGTCCTGGCGTTGGATTTAGGGGTTGCCTGGGACATGGGCATGATGGAAGGTCGTGTCACCGGTGGCTGGAAATTCGATAGTATTTCAGCAGTGGATGGGGATATCGATTTTTCACGTTTTACCCATCAATTTATCCTGTTGTTTAAAACGGGTGATTGGCGATTTGGTGGTGGTTATGCCTATCATTTTGATGTCGAGATAGACGGTAGTGGTGCGGCCTCGGTTGCTGATTCAGAGTTTGATGATGCATTGGGATGGACGGCACAAATGAATTATTTTTTTACTGAAAAGGCCTATGTTGGTCTGGTTTATACCGACATCGAATACGATCGCCTGGCCACCTTAGGCAACAGCACTAAGACTTTTGATGCCAGTTCTATCGCGTTTACAATCGGCGGACGTTGGTAAAAGCAGCATAACTAAGCCCGCTTTTTTTGCTTGGCCCGCGAATCAATGGATCTTGCTAACAGGGGTTTAAGGTATTGGCCTGTATAAGACTTTTTATGGTTAGCCACTTTTTCTGGTGTCCCGGTCACTAATATTTCGCCACCTTTATGTCCACCTTCAGGACCCAGATCAATGATCCAGTCACATGTTTTAATCACATCAAGGTTATGCTCGATCACCACTATGGTATTTCCGTGATCGCGTAGTCGATGTAAAACATGTAGTAGTTGTTCAATATCATGAAAGTGCAGGCCGGTCGTGGGTTCATCAAGAATATATAAGGTATTGCCAGTATCTCGCTTTGATAATTCACGCGACAATTTAATTCGTTGTGCTTCACCGCCGGACAAGGTCGTCGCATTTTGACCAAGGCGTATATAACTTAGGCCAACATCCATTAACGTTTGCAGTTTGCGTTTTATTACTGGAACCGCGGTGAAAAAGACCAGGGCATCTTCAACGGTCATTTCCAAAACTTCGTAAATATTTTTTCCTTTATAACGTATTTCTAAGGTTTCCCGGTTGTAACGTTTTCCTTTACAGATATCACAGGGAACATAAATGTCCGGTAAAAAATGCATCTCGACTTTGATAACACCATCACCCTGACATGCTTCGCAACGACCACCTTTCACATTAAAGCTAAAACGTCCGGGATTATAACCACGCGAGCGAGCCTCTTGCGTCCCGGAAAACAATTCACGTATCGGGGTAAATAATCCAGTGTAGGTGGCAGGGTTTGAACGGGGGGTTCGACCGATCGGGCTTTGATCGATGTCGACAATTTTATCAAATTCATCAAGACCCTCGATGGAGTCATGTGCAGCGGCTTCTCCAGAAGCACCATTTATCTCAATCGCGGCGGTTTTATACAGGGTATCGTTAATCAAGGTTGACTTACCTGAACCCGAAACACCGGTTATTGCCGTCATTAAACCAATCGGAATGGAGATGTCGACCGACTTTAGATTGTTACCCGTGGCACCATATATTGAAAGCTGACGATCAGGATCGGGTTTGGTTCTGGTTTCCGGTACCTTGATTTGTTTCACGCCCGCCAGGTATTGGCCGGTTAACGATGCTGAGTTTTTAATAATTTCTTCAGGGGTACCTTGTGCGACGACTCGACCTCCATGCACACCTGCACCGGGACCGATGTCGACTACATAATCTGCAGTACTGATGGCTTCCTCATCATGTTCTACGACGATGACAGTATTGCCGATATCACGTAAATAGGTGAGGGTGTTGAGTAACCGGGTATTGTCACGTTGGTGTAGACCAATCGAGGGTTCATCCAGTATATACATAACCCCAACTAATCCAGCACCGATTTGACTGGCTAAACGTATGCGCTGAGCCTCGCCACCCGATAAAGTATCGGCCGAGCGATTCAGGGTTAGATATTCCAGGCCAACATTGACCAAAAAGCTCAATCGATCATTGATCTCTTTGACAATCTTATCGGCAATCTCACCGCGGCGGCCGGGTAGTGACAGTGCTTCGAAAAAGGATTTACAGTGTTCGATCGGTAAGTCAGCAATTTCCGGTAAGGTCTTCTCAGTAATAAAAACATGCCGTGCCGCGGTATTCAGTCGGCTGCCATCACATTCCGGACAATGCTGGTGAGAAAGATACTTGGCTAACTCCTCACGCACCGCATTTGATTCAGTTTCGCGATAGCGACGCACCATATTCGGAATGATGCCTTCAAAGGTTTGAGTTTTAACGTGACGACTGCCTTTGTCTTTATAATAAGTAAACTTGACTTTTTCGTCACCGCTGCCATGCAAAATAATTTCACGATATTTTTTGG
>CAMYMO010000396.1 GCA_947259425.1 uncultured Ectothiorhodospiraceae bacterium
GTGACACCGCGACGCGCAAGACGTCCGTGACCGACTTCACGACGACCAGGGCTACCGGTACGACCGGTTTCACCGACCGAAAATGGCGGGAAGTTATAGTGCAACATGAACGGATCACGGTAAGACCCCTCCAATGCATCGATAATTTGACTGTCTTTCTCGGTCCCTAAAGTAGTAACGACTAAAGCCTGGGTTTCACCACGGGTAAACAGGGCGGAACCATGTACACGAGGTAGAACACCGACTTTCACCGTAATAGGACGAACCGTCTTGGTATCACGTCCATCAATACGAGGTTCACCGGCAATAATTTGCCCACGAACGATCTTTTTCTTCAGTGAATCAATTTCACCGTAAACATCACCATCGGTTGGGCTGTCTTCGGCATCGGTAATCAGTTTTTCTTTGGTCGCACTAATGATGCTATCGATTGCATCATAACGAGCCATTTTTTCGCTAATTTTGTAAGCGTCACGTAATCCCGCTTCACTTTCCGCAGCAACCGCATCGGCTAAGGCAGTATTTTTTTCCGGGGCAGTCCATTCAATGGGTGTGACACCCACTTCATTGGCCAACTCAGTAACGGCCTTGATGATGACTTGTTGCTGATCGTGACCAAACACCACCGCACCGAGCATCACTTCTTCCGATAATAATTTGGCTTCCGATTCCACCATTAAAACAGCATGTTCGGTACCCGCAACAATCAAATCCAGGTCAGACTCTTCCAGATCGGTCATGCTTGGATTTAACAGGTATTCACCATCTTTATAACCAACTCGTGCCGCTCCAATTGGACCGCTAAAAGGTGCACCACTTAATGCGAGTGCGGCCGAGGTACCAATCAAGGCGGGGATATCAGGAGTCACATCGGTATCTAACGAAATCACCGTCGCGATGACTTGAGTTTCTTTGGTAAAACCATCCGGGAAAAGTGGACGGATAGGACGATCGATCAAACGACTGGTCAGGGTTTCCGTCTCAGAAGGACGCCCTTCTCGACGTAAAAAACCGCCGGGAATACGACCAGCGGCATAGGTTTTTTCTTGATAGTTAACCGTTAACGGGAAAAAATCTTTCCCTTCGCCGGAGTTTTGATCCACTACGGCGGTAACCAGGACAACGGTGTCCCCCATGCTTACCTTAACTGCGCCGTCTGCCTGGCGGGCGATTTGCCCGGTCTCCATGCGAACTGTGTGTTTGCCGTATTGAAATTCTTTTACTACAGGGTCTGGTAATGACATGGGAGTCCTTTAATTTATTTGCTTTTTTAGCTTATTTGCGGAGACCAAGATTTCCGATTAAATCGCGATAGCGTTGTAAATCTTTATTTTTAAGATAATCCAACAACTTACGACGTTGACTCACCATTTGTAACAAACCCTGGCGAGAGTGGTGATCGTGAATGTGTTTTTTAAAGTGATCAGAAAGATCATTAATACGCGCAGATAATAATGCCACCTGGACTTCAGGTGAACCGGTATCATTTGCTCCACGCGCATGATCCTTAACTATCTGAGCCTTTTGTTCGGCACTCAGAGACATTGTGTTACTCCTGTCATATATAAAATATCAAAAATAATCTGGCCGCTATAGACGACAGCCAAAAATCAGCGCGTATTTTACCCGCGCATGCCCCCAAGTTACAACACTCAAGGGCGGAAAATCATGCTCTTAGCAATATTTAGTCGCAATTAACTGGCATTGACCAGTCTTTTCGGGGCAACCCGTCCATCGTCCATGATCTGACCCACACCAATGAAAGCATCGTTATTCGCAAACAGGCGCACCCAACCACTGGTCGGCGCTTTTGCCACCTGTACAGGCTGTCCCTGACGAACATAATAAGTCGAATTTTCACTCAAACGCACGGCTGGCCAATTCTCCAGAGCCTGATCCATCGGGATCATCAGCTTATCCAAAGCCTCATAACCACCATCAGCAGCAACATGGGTAATGACTTCCGGGGTGACTGCATGCTCAAGGTCAAATGGACCCACCTGAGTGCGACGTAAATCGGTTAAATACGCACCACAACCCATTACCTCTCCCATATCTTCAACCAGGGTTCGAACATAGGTCCCTTTTGAACAGCGAAGGCGGAAATGGAAGCTATTCTCATCATGACTTAGGTAATCCAGTTCGTAGATATGCACTTTACGCGGTTCACGCTCAACCACGATGCCCTGATGAGCCAGTTTATAGAGCGGCTGGCCATTTTGTTTAATCGCCGAATGCATGGGTGGGATTTGTTCAATATCACCTATGAACTGACTCAATAATTTCTTTATGGAAACCTCATCGAATTCAGGCACCGGGCGCTCTTCAATCACATCGCCTTCCGCATCACCCGTTGAGGTTTTTTTGCCTAACTGACAAACCCCTTCATAAACTTTGTCAGAATCCAGTAAAAAACTGGATAATTTCGTCGCTTCGCCCAGACATAACGGCAACAAACCACTCGCTAATGGATCTAACGAACCGGTATGCCCTGCCTTTTTGGCATAGAAAAGCTTTTTCACTTCTTGCAGTGCCGCATTCGAAGACATGCCGACTGACTTGTCGAGTAATAATATACCGTTAACATTACGTCCGCGTTGGCGTTTACGTCCCATCGTACTGTTTAACCTTCATTGTTCTGATCAGATTCAATTGCAGAATCAATCAATGCTGACAAATTGGTACCGCGTTCGATTGACTCGTCATAGATAAATTTTAAATGCGGAATGGTTCTGAGCTTCACACGTTTGCCCAGTTCATGTTGTAAAAAACCGGCGGCATGCTGTAACGCATCGATAGAGGCTTTCTTGTCTTGTTCCGCTCCAGCCGCCAGCGCAGTGACATAGACTTTAGCATGGGCAAAGTCTTTACTCACCTCAACCGCTGATACAGTCACCATGCCCACACGTGGATCATTGACTTCTTGCTGTATCAGGATAGCCAACTCGCGCTGGAGTTGTTCGGAAACACGGCGAGTGCGTTCAAAATCTTTTGGCATGCAGTAAGTGTTCTAGCTAAAGTGAAATAAAAGATTAAAGCGTACGCTCAACTTGTACGCGCTCATAGACTTCAATTTGATCGCCCACTTTGACATCGTTGTAATTCTTAACACCAATACCACATTCCATATTCTGTTTTACTTCATTGGCATCATCTTTAAAACGACGTAAAGACTCTAACTCACCTTCGTAAATTACAATATTGTCGCGCAATACACGGATTGGGTTATTTCGTTTAACCACACCATCGACCACCATACAGCCAGCGATGCTGCCGAATTTTGGTGAACGGAAAACGTCGCGAACTTCGGCGAGACCGATAATCTCTTCTTTGAACTCTGGAGCCAACATACCCGTCATGGACTGTTTTATTTCGTCAATGAGTTCATAAATAATACTATAGTAATGCAGGTCAATCGCTTCTTCATCGATCATACGTTTTGCAGAGGCTTCTGCACGTACATTAAAACCGATGATAATTGCATTTGACGCGACCGCCAGATTAGCATCTGATTCGGTTATGCCGCCCACTGCACTTGCGACGATATTGACCTTTACTTCATCGGTCGATAATTTTGTTAACGCATCTGCGATTGCTTCAACCGAACCTTGTACATCGGCTTTTAAGATGACGTTTAAATTTTGCACATCGCCTTCTGACATCTTGGCGAACATGTTTTCAAGCTTGGCAGCCTGTTGACGTGCCAGCTTCACATCACGATGTTTGCCTTGACGGAAATTTGCGACCTCGCGTGCCTTACGTTCATCTTGTACCACGGTCGCTTCATCACCCGCGGTTGGCACTCCTGATAAACCCAAAACCTCAACAGGCGTTGAAGGTCCAGCTTCCTCGACGGACTGACCATGTTCATTAATCATGGCCCGTACTCGACCATATTCAAGACCGGCTAAAAGCATGTCACCTTTCTTAAGCGTACCTCTTTGCACCAGGATTGAAGCAACGGTACCCCGTCCTTTATCAAGGCGAGATTCGATAACAATACCGCGCGCTGCACCCGTCGGTACGGCCTTTAATTCCATAACTTCAGTTGTTAACAGGATGGCCTCAAGCAATGCATCCACACCTTCACCGGTATGCGCCGATACGTTTACAAAAATCGTATCACCACCCCAGTCTTCGGGTATGACATCTTCCTGACCTAGTTCGTTTTTAACGCGATCCGGATCCGCCTCAGGCTTATCCATTTTATTGACCGCAATGATTAAAGGCACACCGGCCGCTTTGGAATGTTGGATTGCTTCACGCGTTTGCGGCATAACGCCATCGTCCGCTGCAACCACCAGGACCACGACGTCGGTCACCTGTGCACCACGAGCACGCATCGCGGTGAAGGCCGCGTGTCCGGGGGTATCTAAAAAGGTAATATCGCCATTTTCGGTTTCAACGTGATAAGCACCAATATGTTGGGTAATACCACCCGCTTCACCCGACGCAACACGGCTCTTACGAATATAATCAAGCAAAGAAGTTTTACCATGGTCAACATGGCCCATGATCGTTACTACCGGTGCGCGTTCAACTGCTTCACCATCGTCTTCTTTATCTTCAATGATAGAATCTTCAATCGCATCATCATTAATCACTTTTGCGGTATGACCGAATTCTTCCACGACAATCTGGGCCGTTTCCTGATCAAGCACCTGGTTAATGGTTACCATCGAACCCAGACCCATCATGACTTTAATGACCTCAGCCGCCTTAATCGACATCTTCTGCGCAAGTTCGGCAACAGTAATGGTTTCCGGAAGTTCGACTTCATGAATAATGGGGGCAGTAGGTTTGGTAAAGCCATGTTCTTCACTGGATTCACCGCTAGCAGCACGCCGGGATGGTTTTTTCTTCTTACGTCGTCCTGACATCTCAGCACTAACGTGTAATTCTTTACGGCCATAACGTGTTTTACGATCTTTATCGTCAAAATCGTCTTTGCCTTTCTTTTTCTTGCGACCGGTTGTGGTGCGCGCCTCTTTTTCAGCAGTGGCCTGTTTCTTGGCCAACTCTTCCTGCGCTTTTTTCTTAGCCTCTTCTTCCTTGCTTTTCTCTTTTTCAGCATCGGCCTCGGCAAGGGCTTTTTTACGGGCCTCTTCTTCTGCGACACGCTCGGCTTCTTTTTCTTCCAGGTTGCGCTTGGCGACTTCATCAATCGCCTCTTGTTTCGCTTTTTCTTCTTCGCGTTGAGCCTGCACCTCTTCCTGACGCTTGTTTTCTTCCTCAACAATCACGCTGCGCTTTATATAGGTACGCTTTTTACGTACCTCAACGTTAACCGATTTGGTTTTACCCTGAGATCCTGTGACTTTTAATTCAGAAGATGATTTTCGCTTGAGCGTAATTTTTTTACCACCCTCAGCTTTATCAGAGTCCCCATGTTTACGGCGTAAGTGGCCGAGTAATTCCATTTTTTCATCGTCAGAGATCATTGCATCAGGATCAGCAATGGGTACACCTGCATCCTTGAGTTGCTCCATTAATCGATCGATGGATACTCCAACGACTTCTGCAAATTGTTTTACGGTAACTTCAGCCATTTATATACTTACTACCTTGTTTAATTTATTCGCTCGCCTGACTCTGTTCTGTCTCTTGTTCTTCAAACCACGGTGCGCGAGCAGTCATAATTAACTTCGCCGCGGCTTCTTCGCCCATATCTTCTATTTCCAGCAAATCATCGACAGATTGTTCTGCTAAATCTTCCATTGATAAAATGCCGCCTTTCGCTAATCGTCTCGCCAACGCTTCATTCATGCCATCCATATTGATCAAATCTTCAGCCGGACCGCCATCAGGCAACCCTTCTTCACTGGTAATGGCGCGTGTTACTAAGACATCCTTTGCGCGGCCACGCAATTCGTCAACAATTTCTTCATCGAACTCTTCAATCTCAAGCATTTCAGATTTGGGGACATAGGCCACTTCATCAATTGATGAGAAACCTTCCTGGACCAGGATTAAGGCAATCTCTTCATCCACATCCAGGTCATCCATAAAGACCTTGACCACTTTCTCATTTTCAGCTTCTGTCTTCGCATCAGCATCCGTTTCCGACATCACATTGAGCGTCCAACCCGTTAGCTCACTGGCAAGCTTGACGTTTTGCCCACCGCGACCAATCGCCTGGGAAAGTTGTTCTTCTTTTACCGCGATATCCATGCTGGAAGAATCTTCGTCAACAACAATGGATTCAACCTCGGCAGGCGACATCGCGTTCACGACATACTGCGCTGGATTTTCATCCCAAAGCACAATATCAATTCGCTCACCCGCTAGTTCGTTCGATACGGCCTGCACGCGAGAGCCTCGCATACCCACACAGGCACCGACTGGATCAATACGGTCTTCATTACTTCTCACCGCAATCTTGGCACGAGAACCCGGATCGCGAGAGGCATTCAGGATATCAATCAAACCTTCACCAATTTCCGGTACTTCGATCATAAACAGCTCGGTTAAAAAACGAGGGTCAGTACGACTCACAATGAGCTGAGGACCCCGCGCCTCTGGTTTGACTTCTTTTAATATACCGCGAATACGATCGCCGGCACGGACAGACTCGCGTGGAATCATTTCTTCTCGAGGCACAATCGCATCGGCATTACCACCTAAATCCAGATAGACATTGCCACGCTCGACGCGTTTGACCACGCCCATCACTAATTCGGCAACCTTGCTCTCATATTCGTCAAAGACTTTTGCACGTTCCGCTTCACGAACCTTTTGCACGATGACCTGCTTGGCCGTCTGTGCCGCGATACGACCAAAAACAACCGACTCGATTGGCTCTTCAGTATAATCACCGACCACGAGCTCAGGTTCATCAATCTGTGCGGCGCTTACTGTCGTTTGTCGTTCTGGAAACTCCATTTCTTCATCATCTTCTATGACTTCCCAGCGACGAAAGGTGTCATAATCGCCACTCTCGCGATCAATCGCGACGCGTACTGCGACATCGTTGGGATAACGTTTTTTGGTTGCCATTTCCAGAGCAGATTCAATCGCTCCAAAGATCACATCCTTCTCAACACCTTTTTCGTTTGAGACGGCGTCAACAACCAATAAGATTTCCTTGTTCATGTTCTAGCCTCGTATACTTCCACTTTCACAATTATGGCAATCACTTTGATAAATCTGGTACCAGGTTAGCTCGTTCGATATCACTGCAAACGAACTTAAGTGTTTCACCATTTTCAATACTAATATAGATATCCTGTTGATCCACGCGTTGGATCTCACCTTCAAAATTTCTCTGCCCGTCAACCGGGAGCTTTACCCTGAATTTAACTCGCTGGCCAACGTAGCTAGCATAGTGTTCGGGCTGAAACAGGGGTCTATCCAGTCCTGGAGACGAGACTTCCAAAGCATATTGAGCTTTGATTGGATCCTCGACATCTAAAACGGCACTCGCCTGATGACTGACCTGCTCGCAATCCTGCAAACCAATGCCTTCAGGCGCGTCGATAAACAAGCGTAATCGACTGTGTTTGCCCTGCCCCAGATATTCCACACCAAGCAGCTCATAACCCAGTGCGCTTATCGTCGGTTCCAACAGGCGCTGTACGCGTTCTTCCATTGGTCCCATAATCTTTCCCCGTAAACGAAAAGTGGGCCTCTGAGGCCCACTTCATAAACACTGTAAAATTTCAAGGCATTATAGCATGCCTTATCGAAATCACCAGTCGGGCAACCTCGAATGAATTGGTAGCGGGGGCTGGATTTGAACCAACGACCTTTGGGTTATGAGCCCAACGAGCTACCAGACTGCTCCACCCCGCATCAGAGGCTGCGCATTCTACTGAGACAGCTTC
>CAMYMO010000397.1 GCA_947259425.1 uncultured Ectothiorhodospiraceae bacterium
GACGTTTTAAGGTCAAAAACAACAGGCCGGCATTTAAAAACGCGGCAATGGTCGTGGCAATCGCCAAGCCCGTATGCGGACCGGGTAATCCATAATGAATCCATGGCAGCACAAAGCCGAGGTTCAGGGCAAGATTGGTCAACATCGCCCAAACGGCAATCCGCACCGGTGTTTTGGTGTCTTGTCGAGAATAAAAACCGGGTGTCAGCACCTTGACCCAAATAAAGGCCAGCAAACCGGCCGCATAGGCAAATAAACTCATTTGCGACATCAACACGTCATGCTGTTTAAAGGCCCCGTAATTAAATAAAGTCGTCAGCAACGGGCCCGCCAGCAACAATAAACCAACCATTGAAGGCAAGCCGATCAGTAACGACCAACGGATTCCCCAGTCCATCACACGTGAGAATTTATCCGGGTCGGTCTTGGCGTGATGTTGCGACAGACTTGGCAGGATCACCGTCGCAATCGCAATCCCGAATACCCCGAGAGGAAATTCCACCAGTCGATCAGAAAAGGTCAGCCAGGAGACCGAACCATCCGGCAATAAGGTATAGGCGATAATCAAATCGAGCATCAAATTGATCTGCACCACGGCCGAGCCGACAATTGCGGGCAGCATCAGACGAATAATCTGTTTCACACCCGGGTGGCTAAACCCATATTTTGGCCAGCGTAATAAACGTAATTTTGCCAGGAATGGAAACTGAAATAACAACTGCACTACCCCGGCAAGAAACACACCCCAGGCCAGGGCCATCACCTCAAACCCTTCAGGAAACATCGGTGCCAACCACAGGCTCACGCCAATCAGGCAAAGATTCAGGAACACCGGGGTAAAGGCCGGTACGGCAAAACGTTTATAGGTATTGAGCACCCCACCGGCCAGCGCAGTCAGGGAAATGAAGAGGATATACGGCAGAGTCAGCACCATCATATCCGCAGTGAGCACTAACTTTTGCTGGTTTTCGATGGCCATGGGGCCGTATTCGAGGATTAGCCAGGGAAATACCAAAATACCAATAATGGTGATGCCAAGCAGCACCAGAGCCAGGCTGCCCGAGACTCGACTGATTAATTCCCGTACTGCATCATCCCCCTGCTGGACTTTATACTCGCCCAAAACCGGGACAAAGGCCTGAGAAAAGGCCCCTTCAGCAAACAAACGACGCATGAAATTCGGGATCTTGAAGGCCACCCAGAAGGCATCCAACCCGGCCCCTGGGCCAAACACAATGGCTAATATTTGGTCACGAATCAATCCAAAAACGCGCGAAACTAATGTCAGGCCACTAAAAATGCTGGCCGAGCGTAACAACCCCATATTTAAGCTAACCTTTTGATTATCTTAGTGCTTTTCATGGGCGCTATTATGGCATGCAAGGCTGGTAAAGGGGCGTGAAAAGCTAAAAATAAACACACATATTCAGTAAAAACGTTGCCATAGCAGGGCAAAACGTCCATAATACGCCGCTTTCCGATATACCGAGCCCGTTTTAGGAGATAGTTTTGGCCAATACAGCACAATCACGCAAGCGCGCAAGACAGGCAGAAAAATGCCGTCAGCATAATGTCCCTCTTCGCACACGTTTTCGTAGTGCTATTAAAAAGGTACAAGCTGCCATCAGTGGTGGTGATAAAGCCGCGGCTGAAGCCGAGTTTAAAACCGCCTCTGCGATCATCGATAAGACAGAAGCAAAAGGCCTTATTCACAAGAATAAAGCGGCTCGTCATAAATCACGTTTAAGTGCTCAAGTTCGCGCACTGTAGTAATAAACGTCGATATAGAATTTAAAGAACCGGCCTCTGGCCGGTTTTTTATTGCCTACAATATAGTCAGTACCTCAATACCTCAATGGGGTCAGACTCCATTGAAACCTTGAAAAGAATAACAACGATATCGATATGAACGATAATAATAAGCTAAACAATCTGAATGCAAAATTAGACGAAAATCGTCATTTATTACGACGCATGCTCGCCGTGCAGGACGCCGAACACCGACATCTTGTTTCGTTATTGCATGATGATTTTGGTCAGGCCCTGGTTGCGATCAAAAGTTTCGCGACGGCCATTTCCAGTCTCCCGCAAGACGACATGTCCGAAGCACATGAGCTGGCCGATATGATTAAAGAACTTAGCCAGGATGTCTATATTTCTGCCTATGACTTGATGCGAGAATTACGCGCAGGATTGGTCACCGATCTCGGCTTGCAGGCGGGTGTCGAGCATTGTCTGCAAAGCGCCCGCCTCAAAGAACAAGCGGTCAGCGCAGTGACTTCGTTTGTTGGTGAACTAGAATCGCTTGATGAATTGATCAAGGTGATGGCATTACGTATTGTTCAGGAATGTCTGACCCTGATTATGCGCAACGATAAACCATCACAAATTGAGCTGAACATTCAACTAAGCAAACAACCTATCGGTGAGCGTCGAGAACAACCCCGGACCTCATCTAACGACGGTGAATATTTAGGACATGACAGGGATATTTTCCAGCTTGAAATAAAATCAGATGGGGCCGGTATAAACGACCAACTGATGTCGACAGCCCCTTTATTACAAAATACCCGCGACCGAATTTCAGCCCTGGGCGGACAAATAGCGATTAACAGCCAACCTGAGCAGGCTTGGGATATTAACGTCAGTCTGGATGTCACCGAATTTATTGTTCCCAATGAACGATCGTAGGATCAAAGTCTTGCTAGTGGATGATCACCCGGTGGTGCGTACCGGATTTCGTTATTTACTGGAAAATCAAAACGGCTTCCACGTCGACGAGGCGGGTTCGGCCGAGGATGCCTATAGTAAGTACTCCGCGTTAATACCCGATGTGGTGATACTGGATATTTCCATGCCGGGCATGGGCGGGTTGGAAGGTATCCGACGATTACGGGCCCGTGATGAAGGCGTCCGTATCCTGGTACTGAGCATGTATGATGACCTGACGTTTGTTACTCGAGCGATGAAAATGGGGGCAATGGGTTATCTCAGCAAGAACGGGGCCCCGGAGGAACTGGGCAAAGCGATTCTGGCCGTAATGGCCGGTAAGGAATATTTCAGTTCGGACATAGCCGGGCAACTGGACAGCGCGGATGGTTCGGTTACCGAAGTACATGGATTATCGACCCGCGAATTCCAGATCTTCCGCCTGCTCGCAGAGGGACGTTCTGCACAAATGATTGCGGCCGATCTGAATCTTAGCCCCAAAACGGTTAATAACCACCGCGCTCACATCATGGAAAAGCTCGCGCTTAAAAACGCAGCTGAGTTGACCCGTTTTGCCATTCGCGAAGGCATTATCGAGGCCTGATTCAGGAACGTCTCCGTCTAAAAATGGGTAAATTTCCCATATTTCCCTTCAGTGGAATTAGCTAAAGTTACTTCTATGGCAGACTACTTCACCGTGTGGCTAAGGTGGTCTCAAGATGAATGATATTTTTCGATAGAAGGAAACATAAAATGGCTTTAAAGAAAATTCTAATTGTTGATGACTCACCCACCCATCTATCTGCGCTACGTGACGCCGTGTCCGGTTCAGGTGCAAAAATTCTTTCTGCAAGCTCAGGGAGCGAAGCAGTCGCACTCACTAAAAACGAAAAACCCGACCTGATATTTATGGACATCATTATGGATGATATGGATGGTTATAATGCCTGTCGCGACATCACTCGCGATGAAGAAACCAAAGACATCCCGGTGATCTTCGTCAGCACCAAAGATCAGCGCGCAGATCATATGTGGGCGGAAAAACAGGGCGCACGTAAACTTATTACCAAACCTTTTACCAAGGAACAGATTGCCGAGCAGATTAACCTGTATCGATAGTCAATTCGTCATTGAATAAATAAACGGCATGGCTTAATTGTCATGCCGTTTTTTTCAGGTGTTCAGAACTGGCTTGCATGACCTTATTTAGAAACTCCGTGGAACTCAAACGTTTAAGATCCAGGATCGGTATGGGTTCATCACCCTGGCTGAAACAAGCCATGGTCACAAACTTTAATAATGGATGATTATCTTCCGGTGGCTCACACCCCTGTTCATCCCCGACCAGGATACGCACCGGTGGTTTTGATATCACCAAGGCAAGGTAGTTGAGTGGCTCAAGCGGTTGCAACTGATAAGCAACAACCACCAATGAGCTTATTTTTTCAGATGGCGCTTTGTCTTGCTGAATACCCTTAGCAAATTCACGTTCCATCAATCCATTTTCCAGAAACCCAAGATCCATCACCGGAATAATCTGCTCACGCCATTGAATCACCTTAGAAGAATAAGCCGGGGTAACCGGAATGCTCACACAGTCCGGCTCAATAATATATTCAATCATTTCTTTTTCTGCCAGGGCAAACGACTGCTCACCAACAAAGAGTAGCCAGGCAGGTATCGACGCCGTCATGGTTGAATCACCTTATTCTGCAGATAATGACTGAAACCATCCGCAGAGCTGACCATCGCCAGCGCATCATGATAAATCAGCAGCGCCTGTAACGGGCTCTCAGCTAACCTCATGCAATCCGCTAGCGCATGCATCGCTATAGGGTCATCTACTTTATGGGACGAAACGGTCTCGCAGGCCAGCGCGAAAATCATTGTGTCCGAACGGATACCAAGACAATAACGGTGATTGTCCGGTAACGTTTCAACTAGCTCAAACTCCGGGCTAAGAACAAACACCGGCCAGGTTTGCTCAGCGACATCAATGCAACCGATGCTACCGGGAATATCTTCAGCGTGCTGGAGACCCTGGGTCACTTCCACAGACAGCACCTGGCTTTGTGGGAACATCAATTTCACCCCTGAAAAACTTAATAATGCATAGTCTTGTGGCTGGTTTTCCATATCGCACTCTATGACTTATAAAAAAGAATTAATCGTCGAAACCACATCATCTTCTGTATAAGGTTTATTTAGATAAATATTGACACCGGCCTTACTGGCTTGTTGTCGATGTTTTTCAGTCGTACGCGATGTAATCATCACAACCGGTATGGCCATGAATTCATCCCGAGCACGCAGATAGGTTGTCAACTCCAAACCATTCATGCGGGGCATTTCCATATCGACTAACATCACATCCGGTTGTTGCTTTGCCAGCAGTTCTACGGCTTCCATACCGTCACGGGCCAGTATTGGCGTATAACCGATATCATTAATAAGTTGAAACAGTGACTGTCTGACGCTGAGTGAATCATCAACAATCATAATTTTGGGGGCCGAATGAGCAAGTATTTCATTGGTATGATCAACAGGTAAATCATCTTGGGTTTCAGATATTACGTTTGTCGGACTCCGTAATATCTCGGGTAGATTAAGCACGGCGACCACATTACCGTCACCCAATGTTGCGACACCGGAAATCCCATGTATATGATCGATGAACTTACCCATTCCTTTGACAACCAGATCACTACTGGCAATCACCTGATTAACAATAACCGCGACAATCCCGCTATCAGCTTTGACTAACATCACAGATTTTTTCTCCGCGATACTTAGATCAATATCATCTGTGGCCGATAACAAACCATCCAGGGTATGAACCGGATAAACATCATTGCCTAAACGAAATATGATGCCCTCCCCCATGGTATTAAATTCGCCCAGGCCGGGGGGTAATATCTGTTCCAGAGAGACGGTCGCAACCGCATAAACTTTATCGAGTGCACTGACCAGCAAGCAGTGACTGGTCAATAATGTAATGGGGAGGCGTATCGTGACCCGTGTTCCACCTGACTCACTGTCAGAGATATCCATCGTACCCTTGAGATTTTGTACCGTGGTGCTAACAACATCCATGCCGACACCTCGTCCTGAGATATGGGTTGCCTTATCACGAGTCGAAAATCCCGAATATAATATATATCTGGCCAGAGTGGCCTTGTCCGGTTGTTCATTCTCGCCCAGGATGCCTCGATTAATGGCAGTGGCACGAATACGTTGATAGTCCAGTCCCTGTCCATCGTCCTGGCATTCAACCACGAAATTATTCCCCTCCTGGATAAAGCGCAGGTTGATTACACCCGAGACAGGCTTACCTCTTTCGAAACGTTCACCCTGATCTTCTATACCGTGATCGACGGCATTACGTAATACGTGCATAAGCGGGTCTGCCAACTGGTTTAATACATCTCCATCAAGTAGTAAATCCTCGCCGCTAATATTCAGCTCAGCGATTTTGTTTGTCGCCCGACATGCCTGTCGGACACTGCGCTGCAATCGTCCGGCAATCGTGCTAACCGGTTTCATCCGGGTCGAGATAACCACCTGTTGCAGTTCTTTATTGAGATATTTTTGTTGCTGGAACAAACCTTCAAGCTCGGCAATTTCATCGTTTACGTTTCTGGTCATCGCGCGCATATCTGAAACAGCTTCAATATAAGCATGCGTGACACTATAGAATTCGTCATACTCATCCATTTCAAGTGAATCAAAACGCTCACTGGAAAAATCCAAGCCCACAGCCTGGGCAACGCGATGTTGGCTAGCCATGCCTCGAACACTCACCTGGTTTTCCAGTTTTATGCGCCGTTGCTGAAGTGTCGCATCAAGTTGTCTAAGACCTTCGCGTCGAGTACGCAACTGAGTCAAGCTTTGCTGCATCTGACTCATGGCAATAGACGTTTCACCGACCAATCTAAAGATATGATCCAGCATGTCAGCCGCGATGGGAACCGAATCGACTTTTACCGGACTCGCGGCGATAGATTTATCTGCAGACGGTTGTGCTTGTGCATGACTTGATTCTTGTTCCGGGTTTGACTGTTGTTCCTGATTAGCTTGTTGTTCTGAGGCCGCTTGTTCTTCCTGGTCTGATTCAACTGGATCGGATTCGTTTGTGTTTAAGGTCGTATCACTACGCACTTCGCCTTGATCGATAAGGTTCGCCCAATCCAGTATGGTTTGTAAGATGTTTTGTGAATTGTCGGGTGGCGCACTAACATCTTGCAAGGCTTCGATCATGACCTCAATACAATCTGCGGCTTCTAACATACTGCCCGTCAGCGCCACCGGTGGGCTAAGCTCCTGTTTGGCAAGATATTCAAAAATATCTTCCAGATGATGAGCCACATTGGCAATACCGTTGATACCAAGCAGATTTGCTGATCCCTTCAGGGTATGGGCAATTCGTTGCGCGGCTTCAATATTTTTAAGAACATCTTCGCCTTCGGCGATATTTTGTATCAGCAACGAAAACTGCTCGGCATGCTGCGGTGTCTCGGCAAAAAATGCCGCAACCAATTCCTGATTCGCATCATCAGATATATTAAGCGTAACATCGTCAGCCGTCGCCACCTTGACACGTTCCTCGGCAACGATCTCTCCGCTAACTTCCAGTTCTTTGGTGAGTCCTTCAAGTAATTCACGAACCGCCGTATAAGGCAACGGTCGCGGCCAGGTAGACTGTTCCAGGTAATCTACCACCGCGATACAATAGTGGTCGTCTTCGGGATCAGCCAGATGAGTAATCATGACTTGCGGCCAGTTTTGAAACACTTCCAGACTGGCGCTGCGTTCGGCGACCGGTTTTTCAGCCATCTCAAGCAGGTTTTCTCCAACAAATTCACAGATCTGTTTTAAACCTGACAGGTCAAACTCATTACAAACCATCAGAATGCGTTCGAGTATCTCCTGGTAAGCGCTGACTCTATCTAATAACTCGTCAACATCCGTTGTATTGCAAATCTGCTGGGCATAGTCAGAAAGCTGCGGTAACACACCTGATAATTCGTGGCTAAGCATCGCCAGAATACTGTCTGCTTCACCGACGCTAGAGTCATCA
>CAMYMO010000398.1 GCA_947259425.1 uncultured Ectothiorhodospiraceae bacterium
GATGCGGCTGGTCGAAATCTTTGAAGCGATACCGACTTTATTTCTATTGCTGACCTTTGTCGCCTTTTTTGGCAGCAGTCTTTACTTAATGATGGTCATCATTGGTATTACCACCTGGCCAGGTTATGCACGTTATGTGCGTGCCGAATTTCTAAAATTACGTAAAATGGATTATGTGCAATCCGCTATCTCATGTGGCTTGCCGTTACGATCGATATTATTTAGACATATGTTACCAAATGGGGTGGCACCGGTATTGGTGGCGGCCAGTTTTGGTGTGGCATCGGCTATTTTATTTGAAGCGATCCTGAGTTTTCTTGGTTTAGGATTAGTCGACAATCCTTCCTGGGGGCAGATGTTAAACCAGGCCGTGCAGTCAGCCAGTTTTTACTGGTGGATGGCCTTTTTCCCTGGCGGCGCGATATTCCTGACGGTGTTTGCTTATAACCTAATGGGCGAAGCATTACGTGATGCGATTGATCCCTATTTAAAGAAAAATCAATAATGTCTGAACTGTTATTAAAAATAGATCAACTTCGCACCTACCTGGAGACCGGTAAACGAGTCGTGAAGGCCGTTGAAGATGTTTCACTTGAAATTAATCGCGGCGAAACGTTTTGCCTGGTTGGAGAATCAGGTAGCGGTAAATCAATTACCGCTTTGTCGATCATGAAATTAATACCTGCTTCTATTTCGAGCCATCCAAGTGGTTCGATTCATATTACCGGATCGTCTTCGATTAATATTCTTGAGGTCGATGATGAGGAAATGCGAACGATTCGAGGTAGCCGCATTGCGATGATCTTCCAGGAGCCGATGAATTCGTTGAATCCGGTTTATACCATCGGTGAACAGATCATCGAGGCCTTGTTGATTCATTGGCCTGAATTGAGTACTGAGCAGGCTCGCAGCAAAGCCATTAAAGCGTTAGCCGATGTACAGATTCCTAATCCCGAACAGCGCATTGATGAATACCCTCATCGCCTCTCTGGCGGGCAACGTCAACGGGTGATGATTGCCATGGCCCTGGCCTGTGAACCCGAACTGCTAATTGCCGATGAACCGACCACGGCTCTGGATGTAACAGTACAGGCAGAAATACTCAAACTGATGAAAGAGTTACAACAACGCAACAATATGAGTATTTTGTTTATCACTCATGACTTTGGGGTAGTTGCACAGATGGCGCATAAACTGGCAGTGATGCAACTTGGGAAAATTGTCGAGCAGGGCGATGTGCAAACCGTTCTTAATAATCCGCAACATGAATATACAAAACAATTATTGGCGGCATTACCAGAGAATTTAAAACAACAACATCGGGCTAATATTTTAGCTGAGATGAAACAACTTCAAATGGAAGATAGCGGTACTGATTTAATCAAGATAGAAAACCTGAAGGTTTATTTCCCAATCAAGAAAGGTGTATTTCGCCATACGGTTGATCATGTCAAGGCCGTTGATGATGTGTCGTTAGAGATAAAGCAGGGGGAGATATTAGCGCTGGTGGGTGAATCCGGTTGTGGTAAAACAACCTTGGGACGCGCGTTATTACGATTGGAGCAAACAACGGCTGGGGCCTTTTATTATAAGCAGCATGAACTCTCGCAATTATCGCAAAAACAAGTCAAACCTTATCGGCAAGATTTACAATTCATATTTCAGGATCCGATGTCGTCACTCAATCCGAGATTGAATATCGCGACCACCTTAATCGAACCGATGAAGGTCCATGGTATTGGAAGCAATAAACAGGAAAGGATTGCCCTGGCAGAACAAGCGCTCGAACAGGTGCAGTTGAATCCGGAATACCTTTGGCGTTATCCACATGAATTCTCAGGTGGACAAAGACAACGTATCGGCATTGCCCGTTCATTAGTATTAAATCCGAAATTTATCGTCTGTGATGAGGTAACGAGTGCATTAGATGTGTCTGTCCAGGCCGAGATACTGGATATCTTATTAAAACTTCGAAAGGATCATGGCTTGACGTTATTGTTCATCACGCACAATATCAGCGTGGTGGAATATATTAGTGATAAAATAGCGGTGATGTATAAAGGTAAAATCGTCGAGCAGGGCGATACCGATCAAGTCACTGGTTCACCCCAACATGAATATACCCGGCAATTACTTGCTGCCGTACCAAGGTTGCATTAAAAACTAAACTATCTTATTAACTTGAAGTCTTCATAACATCAACATACAGAACGATACGCTGGCCAGGCTGAAGATATTTCGATTTTTTTACGCGTTTGTTCCAACGTAACAACTGATTAACACTCACTTGAAATTTATTCGCAATCCGAGTCAGTGAATCACCGTTGCGTACGCGATAACCAATCCGTTGAGTGACCTGACGTTTTGGCGGTGCGCTGATGTGGGTTGGGTCGTGGTAGTCTGCTTTAGCACTATTGTTTCGCGACCAGATGACAAGGCTCATCCCTGGAACCAATGGATCACGTGGTGCCATGCTATTCCATTTGGCAAGTTGACGTACGCCGACACGATGGCGTTGCGCCAGATCCCATAAGGTATCACCCGATTGAACAATGTGAGTGACTTTTTTACCTTTACGATTAATATTCTGTTGCTTGGATTTGCGTTGGTTAGCACTGAGTTTATAGGTCGATAGTTTTTTACTGGCAACAGGGATGGTAAGGCCTCTACCGGCTCTTAAACGCGATCCTTTAATATGATTAACGCGTTTGATGGTATCGGTACTAATCTGATATTTTCGGGCAATCGTGCTGATGGTTTCGCCTTTCTTAATCGTATGACGAATCCAACGAATGCGTTTTTCGGGTGGATAATCGGCCAGGTTGGTAATAAATGTTTCTGCAGTTGCTAAAGGGACTAATAAATGATGTGGCCCACTTGGAGAGGTCGCCCAACGATTAAAGCCAGGATTTAAACGATATAATTCGTCTAGTTTAATTTCGGCTAATTCGGCAGCCAGTGCCAGATCAATTTGTGAATCAAGATCGACTTTCTGCAGGAAGGGTTCATCGCTGATCGGTTTGAGTTTAATGTTGTATTTTTCCGGGTGGGCGATCAATTCTTTCAGTGCTAATAATTTTGGCACATAATATTTGGTTTCTTTGGGTAAGCGTAAATGGAAGAAACCAGTCGGGCGTCCACGTTTCTTATTGTAACGAATTGCGCGACGCACGTTGCCGCCACCAGAGTTATAAGCCGCTAATGCTAACATCCAGTCGCCTTTAAATTCTTTGTGTAATGCCGTGAGTAATTTAATGGCAGCTTCGGTTGAGGCATAGACATCGCGACGTCCGTCATACCACCAGTTTTGTTTGAGGCCGTAACGTTTACCGGTAGCCGGAATAAACTGCCAGATGCCAGAGGCGCGACCATGAGAATAGGCAAAAGGTTTAAAGGCACTTTCAACAATCGGTAATAAGGCAATTTCCAGCGGGATGTTGTTTGCTTCGAGTTGCTCAACAATGTGATGCATATAAGGTTGGGCACGTTCAGCAACGCGGTCCATATATTCCTGGTGTCGGGCAAACCACTTTAGTTGCTGGTCGATTCGTTTATGTTGCTGCTCTTCCATGCTGAAGCCCTTTCGGATCCGCTCCCAAATGTCCATATTAACGCCAGGAAAGGTATCTGTTCCTTCAGCTTCCTCGTCAAACAGCTCGTCATCATTTATCGTATTGTTCGTTAATGTTGTTTCTGTTGATGATTCACTAGCTTGTTGAGCTATTATTTCTGCAGCGTCTGCTTCAGCCGCCTTGTCTTTATTAACCGCATCAGTAATGGCAAGTTCATTGTTCGCCGTGTTGGTTTTGCTGGCCTGAGCATTTTCGATAATCTCTGTGTTGGACGTATTGGAATTTTGTCCGGTCAGTTGTTCAGAGTTTTGTTTTGATTTATCTTCTGACGTGAATTCAGACGAGTCAGATTGTTTTTGTTTTAATTTTGTTTCCGCATTGTTCTCATTACCGGCTTCGGCATTATGCGCATGTAGATAAGCTGTCTTGTGTTTACCATATGATCGTTTAGTTGTCGTGGTGGAAGCAGTTTCCAGCAGTGCACAACCGGGTAATAGCGATAGAAAAATAAAAGTTAGCGTAATCTGTTTCATTATTATTTTAAACTCTTGATATACTTACTAATGTCGATACTACTTATATCGTCATTTTGGGGTTAAATTTGACTCTAGAATACAGAATTGCGACCCAAAGGTTAACAATTTGTTCACATAATGAAGATTAACTGGAAAAAGCGAAAAAAACGTCAAGCAAAGCCGTTTAACCGCTGTGGTGACATGATCGAAGCCTGGGACCAGTTAAAACTCTGGTATCAAACTCGACTTGGCGTCACCCTGGCGGAACAGGAACAGGCTCTGTTAGCTGAAACACTCTCTAACCTATTTGGCTACCAGCTATTACAAGTCGGGCGATTATGTGATGAGGACTGGTTAGCCAGCTCGCGAGTATCTCAATGTAATGTGATGGATTTTCCACCAAAAGAACCCTTAACGAAAACAGCGAGTTTTCAGGGGCTGCCAGAACACCTCCCAATCCAGACTGCATGTATGGATGTCATTGTTTTACCACATGTTTTAGAGTTCTCACTGCACCCGCATGCGGTCTTACGTGAGGTTGAACGGGTGTTAATACCCGAAGGGCACGTTGCCATGTTGCTATTTAATCCCTTTAGCTTATGGAGCTTGTGGCGATTGGGCTTGGGCTGGCGTCAGAAAGTACCGTGGTGTGGTCGATTCTTAAGCACAACACGGGTTAAGGACTGGTTAGCTTTACTCGGCTTTGATGTGGTGTCGATTCAAAATTACTTCTATCGTCCACCTTTACAGCAATCGGCGATCATGCAACGCTTGCAGTTGATGGATCGTGTTGGAGGCCGTGTCTGGCCAATTCTCGGTGCCTCAAAACTGGTCGTGGCAAAGAAACGCCTGGTAACCGTCACACCTATAGGTCCGCGCTGGTCAAGGCCTAAGGCTCGAATCTCTACGCAACCAGGCTTGGTCGAACCCTTCCAACGCAAACAGAATGAAAGCACAAGAAATGACTAATCAAATTGTAGAAATATTCACCGATGGCGCTTGTCGTGGCAATCCTGGTCCTGGTGGTTGGGGGGCTTTATTACGCTATGGTGATGAGGACAAAGAATTGTTTGGTGGTGAACTTGAAACCACAAACAACCGTATGGAATTGATGGCGGCGATTCAGGCACTTGAAAGTCTAACCCGCGACTGTGAAGTAAAATTAACCACAGATTCTGTCTATGTAAAAAATGGCATTACCCAATGGATAGAGAACTGGAAAAAACGCGGCTGGCGTACTGCCAACAAAAAACCCGTCAAAAATGTCGATCTCTGGAAACGACTGGATGCGGCCACCCAGAATCACCAGGTCAGCTGGCATTGGGTTCGAGGCCACACTGGACACCCGGAAAATGAACGTGCTGACAGGTTAGCAAATCGTGGTATAGATGAGTTATAGATTTGGATGAGTTATAGATTTGGATGAGTTATAGATTCGGAAGAATTGTCATTTGGAGAGTGGACATTAAAAGCGCGCTTTAAAAGCAATACCGAATAGTCTTCATGGAGAGACTGCAGTAGACTATTGATAAATGTCGTTTATGCGAATCGCGTGCTAACCGTGGATAGTGGGATATCGATGGTTAAGATGAATCGCGAACAGAAACACTGGGGAGTGTGGGATGCGTCAAATAGTACTCGATACCGAGACAACCGGGCTCGACCCGAAAGAAGGGCACCGTATCATTGAAGTCGGTTGTGTCGAATTAGTAAATCGAAAATTAACCGATAACCGTTTTCATATTTACCTCAACCCAGATCGTGAGATTGATCAAGGCGCAATTGAAGTCCACGGTATTACCAATCAATTTCTTGAAGATAAACCTCATTATCAGGATGTCGCCGATGATCTTTTAAATTACCTTAAAGGTGCGGAGTTAGTTATTCATAATGCGCCGTTCGATGTCGGTTTTATCAATTCTGAATTCAAACGTCTGGATGATAGCTGGCCAGGCCTGGATAAACATTGTCAAATTCTTGATTCATTGCAGCTTGCTCGCAAACTGCATCCGGGGCAGAAAAATAATCTTGATGCGTTATGTAAGCGTTATACAGTAGATAATTCACGCCGTGATTTGCATGGCGCGTTACTGGATGCCGAAATCCTGGCCGACGTTTACCTGGCGATGACAGGTGGACAGACAACACTGAGCCTGGATAATAGTCTAGAGCAACAAAACAACACGGAAGCTCAACAGCAATACCAGCTTCGTACTGATCGACCTGCATTAAAAGTGATCAGGGCGAGTGAGCAGGAACAAACAGAACACCAGGTTAGGTTAGAGAAAATAAATCAGGCATCGAATGGTGAATGTGTCTGGTTGAAAGAAGCGACAGAAACGCTTGAGCCTGAACTCGTCGATGCCTGATTCAGAAAACAATATCAATCAATATAAAACTACCCAAAATAACACCAATCCATAATACCATACTACCGGTGGGCCAGTTCTGCGACAGGATACCGGTAGCATGGTGTTTGTCGAGGTAGTTAAGCAGTCGCTGCAGGCTGGCCTGCGCTTTGTTTTCCAGTTGAGTTCGGCTTTTGCTAGTCTGTGTTACGACTGCCATGCCAAGATGTTTGAAAACAAAACGATAAAACCAATCAAAGTCAAGACTGATCGTGAGTGTGCGTTTCATCATCGGCAGCATGACAAAGAAGGCGAGTCCGGCAAATAGCAACAGCTGAAATTGGGCTACTAAATGAGCCGCGGTATAAGGTTCGTAGGACACGGCAAAAGGTAAGATGTCGTAAAGCGGTTCTGGATACACACCCAGTCCCACGCAAAAGACCGCAAACACCACCATGGCCAGTAACATATTTCGCGGTGCCTCAGCGGGACGCATACCCGAATCTTTCTGAAAGAAAACAAACCAGGGAAACTTGATACCGGCATGCAGAAAGACACCCGCGGAAGCGGCCGCCAGCGCAAACCATACGATTGCCAGATGTTGATCAGCCGCCGACTGGGCAATCATGGACTTTGAAATAAATCCTGACGTAAACGGAAAAGATGAAATTGCCAGGGCGCCGATGATGCCAAGTAACGCGGTCCAGGGCATGGTCTGGAAAAGACCACCAAGATCGGTACAACGTCGTTTACCCGTTTGGTACAACACGGCACCGGCAGACATTAATAACAGCGCTTTATAAATAATATGCGCAAAGGCATGTGCGGCGGCGCCATTGAGTGCCATTTCCGTACCCAGCCCGATACCGGTCACCATAAAACCAACCTGGTTAACGATGCTGTAGGCGAGAATGCGTCGCATATCGTTTTCCAGTAAGGCGTAGATGATGCCGTAGAAAATCATGTAGATCCCGATGGGGATTAACAGCCAGGTGCCGGGGAAGGCGATGAGTAAGGTAAACACTGCCGTCTTGGTGGTGAACGCAGAAAGGAACACGCTGCCACTGGGACTGGCTTCTGGATAGGCATCGGCAATCCAGGCGGACAGTGGTGGCGCGCCTGCATTGATCAGAAAACCGGCCAGGATCAGGTATTGCGAAATAGATTCTAATTGCAGGGCCTCGAAACGGATCGAACCAGTTTCAACCACATGCCCGGCGATACCGATCATGAGTAACAGTCCCCCCAGCAAGTGGACCATCAGGTAACGGATGCTGGCTCGATAGGCAGCGTCATGTCGCGCGGCCCAGATCACCAGCGTCGATCCAATCGCCATGATTTCCC
>CAMYMO010000399.1 GCA_947259425.1 uncultured Ectothiorhodospiraceae bacterium
ATCAAGGATTGGAACGTAATTGCCTCGCTACGGACTAATCAGCATCATATAGACAAAATAGGTATAATCGCTCGCTTATGAAGATTGAGTCGAAATATAAGATCCCGCTGTTGGCATTCGTTATGCTGATATTGTTCTTGAGTGCGGTTGTTATTTGGATCGTTGTTATCAAACCCACGCTAGGATTACCGAAAGAGGTCGCAAGTACCTATATTCCAGAAGGTCGACCGGTCGTTGGGATAAGCATGTTAGATCACAATAACCAACCCTTTACCGAGGAGCAGTTTAAAGGTAAGTGGAGTTTTCTTTTTTTTGGTTTTACCCATTGCCCGGACGTGTGCCCGACGACGTTGTTGGTAATGAAGTCGGTTTGGGCTCAATTGCCCGCAGCCGCAAAACAAGCACCGCAACCGCAACTAGTATTTGTTTCCGTCGATCCGGATCGTGATAGCCCAGCCATCTTGAAAAATTATATACAATTTTATCATCCTGATTTTGTTGCGATTACCGGTGAACATAAATATCTTGATATCTTAACCGTGCAAGTGGGCGCCTTGTATGGTTACGAAGATGGTGAAACTGAAAATGATTATACCGTCAATCACAGTGCGCAGATTGTGCTGATTGATCCAGAGGGATATTTTCGCGGTGTATTTACTGCACCACATCAAGTTAATGAAATTGTAAAATCCTTCACCGCAATTCGTGATTATCATCCGGGGTAAATTAATGAAGAAAATATTGGTTGTCGTATTATTTGCATTGAGTTTTCATTTGTATGCGGATAACGCATTGAGTGTATCAGCTGCATGGATACCCGAAGCGCCACCGGTGGCAAAAGTGATGGCAGGTTATCTGGAAATTAAAAATAACTCGGATAGTAAAATTATCCTTAAGTCGGTTAGCGCAAAAGATTTTGAACGCGTAGAGATGCACGAAACAGTGACTAAAGATGGTGTTGCTAAAATGGTAGAAAAAACTGCAATCGAGATTCCCGCACAAGGTAGCGTTTCTTTTAAACGTGGTGGTTTGCATTTAATGTTAATTGGCCCAAAGCGTTCGTTAAAACGGGGAGATACAGTTGATCTTACCTTAACGACAGATAAAGCAAGTAGCAAAACCAGTTTTAGCGTTAAACAAGCCACCTTAGACGATCACTCTACGCATCAACATCACCACCATCACTAAAATTATGTCCGACCAAAACAAAACAGCAAACTTTGCTGATTATCGATTTGCTTTGCCGCAATATATTATTCCCCACCATTTTATTTCTCGTCTCACTTTAATCGTGACACGAATAAAGATTAAATGGTTTAAGAACTTGATCATCAATTGGGTGATTAAGCGTTATAAGGTTGACATCAGTGAAGCAGTTGATGAAGATATCAATGTCTATAAAAACTTTAACCAGTTTTTTACACGACCTTTAAAACCCTCGGTAAGACCGATCGCTGAAGGCGATAATATCTTGTGTTGTCCGGTCGATGGCGCGGTAAGTCAGGTGGGCGAAATAAAAGACGACACTATCTTCCAAGCGAAAGGACATAATTATTCCGCCAAGACCTTGTTAGGCGGTTATGATGATATTGCTGAACCCTTCAAACAAGGTAAATTTGCGACGCTTTATTTATCGCCCCGTGATTATCATCGTATTCATATGCCGGTAACAGCAACATTAAAACACATGGTTTATGTACCAGGACGCTTGTTCAGTGTGAATCCATCTACCGCTCGTGTGATCCCGAACGTGTTTGCTCGCAACGAACGTGTTATTGCTCTTTTTGATACTCAATTTGGCGCGATGGCCATGGTGTTAGTCGGTGCCCTTAATGTCGCGTGCATTGAAACGGTTTGGCAAGGCGTAGTAACTCCACCGCATAAACAACCGATACATCGCTGGGTGTATGATCAGGACGAAGACATTGTTTTAAACAAAGGTGCTGAGATGGGCCGTTTTAATATGGGGTCGACCGTAATTTGTCTATTTGAAAATTCCAATCTAAAGATTAACGACGCCTTTATTGCCAATGCGCCGATTCAAATGGGACAGGCTTTTTTATCATTATAGCAAGCAAAACAACCGCTATTTTCTCGTTATTTGTACTTAAAGAGACCGGAATGGTTTGTAGCATATTGCGAGCAGAACATACCAGAGAGCAACAATAATCGCTCCCTGGTATTCCTGTTCCTTAGCGATTGGGTTAGGCCGAGATGGTATTTTCCTCAAGGCTTGGATAATCGGTATAGCCTTTAGCATCGCCACCATAAAAAGTATTCTGATCCGCTTCATTAAGTTCGCTGTCTTGAATAAACCGCTGCACTAAATCAGGGTTGGAAATATATAACTGGCCGAATGCGATCATGTCGGCGTTGCCAGCATTCAACGATTTTTCGGCCGTCGTTTTAGTGTAACCACTGTTTGCCATGTAAAAGCCGGTAAACAACCTTCTGAGTTCGGCATAATTTACCTTACGTTCTGAGCCTAGCATGTCGCCTTCCAGGACATGTAAATAAGCGAGGTCATGCTTGTTTAACATACCAACAATAGCGGTAAAGGTTGCTTCAGGATCCGAGTCCGATATATCGTTAAATTGATTTTCAGGCGAGAGGCGAACACCGATTCGACTTGAAGGCCATACATCTTTTATTGCGCTGATGACCTCGTCTAACAATCGCATACGATTTTCTATGCTACCGCCATAAGCATCGGTACGTTTATTCGTTCCATCACGCAAAAATTGATCGAGTAGATAACCATTAGCCGCGTGAATTTCAACACCATCAAAGCCTGCGGCTTTGGCATTTTCGGCAGCCTTTACATAATCTGCGATTATCCCAGGGATTTCATCAATGTCTAAGGCGCGTGGTGTGACGAAGGCTTGCATACCGTTATAGGTCATGGCTTCGCCCTGCGGTTGGATAGCCGAGGGCGCAACCGGTAAGGAATTGTCCGGTAGCATTGACGGGTGCGAGATACGACCTACATGCCAGAGTTGGATAAACATCAATCCCCCTGCTTCATGCACACCCCTGGTAATATTTTGCCAACCGGCGACTTGGTCGGCACTGTGTATCCCGGGTGTCATCGGGTAGCCTTGGCCATAAGGTGATATTTGACTGGCTTCGGTGATAATCAGTCCAGCATTAGCGCGCTGGGTGTAATAAAGTTTGTTCAGCTCTTGTGGCACATTGCCTTCACCGGCCCGGTTACGGGTTAGTGGGGCCATGACGATGCGGTTTTTGAGTTTTAGATCGCCAATCTCCAGCGGTTCAAACAAGGGTGAATTCAGTGTGTCGGTATCAGTCATAACAAGCTCCATTTGAGTGTATCGTTAAATTAGAATTTCCAGTCGGTCTAACCAAAAATCGATTTCTGATTCAGTATAGGAAATCGATTGTGTTTCAAATAGACGATAAATAGGCTATATATGTTGCCATAATGGAAACAATAGGGACTGAATATGGATAAGGCGAGTCGGCTGGTGCTGTTTGCCGATGTGATCGATAGTGGGAGTTTTAGCAGTGCAGCCAAAAACCGCGGCGTCAATCGCTCCCTGGTGAGTAAACAGATTGCCAATCTGGAAGAAGAGTTGGGGCTGCGTCTGCTTCATCGTACTACGCGGAGCCTGAGCATGACGGATGCCGGTCATTCCGTATTTGAGCATGCGCGTAGCGTGCGGCATCAGTTATTAGAGACCGACGCCCTGGTTGATTCAATTCGAGAGGGTGTGAATGGTGAATTAAGAATATCCAGTACCACGCATTTTGGTCGTTTGCATGTGATGCCGGTGATTAAATTACTCGTGAATGAATATCCTGGACTCAATATCGATCTGCGTCTGGAGGATCGATATGTTGATATTGTTGGCGAACGGTTTGATGTCGCGGTACGTGTGACCGATCCGGTCGACTCGTCACTGGTTGCGCGAAAATTGACCGACAATCCGCTGATCTTGGTGGCGTCGCCTTGTTACCTGGAAAAATTTGGGTGTCCGCAGACCATTGAAGATCTCAACCAGCATCGTTTCGCGGTGTATGCCGGTGAGAATGGTCCTATCTCAAGCTGGGCTTATCATAAAGGTTCTGAGATCGTAAATTTTGAGATGAATGTCAAACTAAAAGCCAATGACGGTTATGCCTTGTTACGTTCAGCGCTTGATGGACTTGGGATCTCTTTATTACCGCGTTTTGTCAGTTGTAATGAATTAGCCGCGGGTCAATTGGTTCAAGTCTTACCTGAAGTAAAGTTAGAAACGTTTTCACCTATCTATGTGATGTATCCGAGCCGACGCCATGTGCCGAAAAAAACGCGTTTATTCATCGATTATATGGTGAACTACATTCGAGAGCAGAAGTTTTATCTTGCCTGACACCCTTTTTTACGGCTGATGACTACGGTAGCCGTTCTTTTGTCATGCCGTAAACTAAGGTGCCCAATAGAGATCCGACCAGTACTAACGTGGCCGATATTGAGCCGGTCCCCATTAACGCAAAGATTGGTCCTGGACACAATCCAATAATTCCCCAGCCGATTCCAAAAATAAAACCACCGAGAGGATAATTGGTACGACCTGGTTTCTTTTCAGGAATACAAATACTGGTCCCTTCGAGCGAGGATTTACCGGTAAACCGTTTTAGGATCGTGACACCGATGAAGGCGGTGATGATCGCCGATAAAATGATGCCGAACATGTGAAAGTTTTGAAAATGAAACATCTCTTGAATTCGATACCATGAGGCCACTTCAGATTTTATTAATACGTAGCCGAACAGGTTACCGAGTATCAGGTAAGGTAGATATTTTTTCATCCGTTAGATTCCTAAGATTGGGGTGATGTAATTCGCCGCAAGCAAACCACCCGCAAAGATGCCGATCACGGCGTAGACGGATTGTATTTGTAGAGTGGAAATACCGGTGATGGCATGACCGGAAGTACAGCCCGCCGCGTAACGCGTTCCGAAGCCAATCAATAAGCCGCTGGTTAATAACAATAAACTGTTTTGAAAATTTAAGCTGAAAATTTCAGGCGGGTTAAATTCGCTTGGTGGCGCGATGTTACGCTGTGCCAGCATGTCTAGGGTGGCCTGGCTCAGTTTAATCGGTTCCGGATTAGCAAAGATGACCCCGGCAAGCAGACCGCCTAGCATCACACCGACCGCAAAGACGATGCTCCAGCGTGAAGCTCGCCAGTCATAGTTGAATAATTTAATTCGAACGACAGCGGGTTTGGCCATCGCACAGAGATGCTCGAGGTTTTGTGAGATACCAAAGGATCGATTCCCAATAAGGATTAATAGCGGCACCATCAAACCGATAATTGGCCCGCTAACATACCAGGGCCAGGGTGATACCAGTAAATCGTATAAGCTAGTCATATAGCATTGATCCCCAAAACAACAATATAAGAGATCTCTAATATACATAGAAATAATGCTGAAATCCAGAATTTCCGAGTGTTTTTATCAGATAAATTCTATATGGGGCTATTTAAGTAACTTATTGTTTTCTAGGAATTAATATCAGTGTCTAGAATAATAGGTTTAATACGGTCAGAGACACGGCTAAGAACAAGACCGTCATGATGCCACCGGCGCGCATATAATCGGGAACACGATAGCCACCTGGGCCCATGATCAAGGCGTTGACCTGGTGTGTAGGCAATATGAATGAGTTTGAGGTCGCGATACCGACGGTTAAGGCAAATACAGCCGGGTTCGCACCGACGCCTAAGGCAATATTAACCGCTAGGGGGACTAATAATACGGTTGCCCCAACATTCGACATCACCAGGGTGAAGAAGGTCGCCAGTACTGCAACGGCCAGTTGGATCACCCAGATGGGCATGTCGCCAACCACGGACAGGGTCTGTTGGGCAATCCAGGCCGCGGTTCCGGTTTTCTCAACCGCATAACCTAATGGGATTAGCGAGGCTAACAGGAACACCGTTTTCCAACTGACGGATTGATAGGCTTCTTCGATTTTGAGTACGCCACTGAGCACCATACCGATAGCACCAAATAGTAAAGCGACGGAAAGTTTCAAGTCAGAAAATAAAACCAGCCCCAAGGTAATTAGGAAAAAGATCAAGGCATGGGTTACCTTTTGTGGGCGCAATTCTTCATGAGGATATTCTGTGGTGACGACGACGAAATCACGATCTTTTTCGAGTCGTGCCAGATTTTCCCAGGCCGTATGCACGACGAGTACATCACCGGTTTCAAACGGTTCGTTACGAATATCACCACCGGATTGGCAATTGATAATTTCATTACCACGGTGGATGGCCAGCAATGATAGGCCGTATTTTTTACGCATCCAGACATCGCGGGCGGATTGACCAAGCAAACTCGAACCGGGGGCAACGATTAACTCTGCGATACCAGCTTTCACTTGAGATAACGAGTCAGAAAAGACGTCTAAGCTGGGTTTCATGGTGAGCTTTCTGCTCTGTGCAATCGCTTCGATATGTTTTCCTGAGCTCAATACGCCAAAAGTCGTACCGGCTTCGATGGCGGTGTGACGATCAACCCCTTCTGCACCGACGCGACGACCATCGCCTTTATTGACGGCGATCACGCGCAGCGGATTGTTAATCTCGAATTCATCAACGCTTTTGCCGATAATGTCACAGTCAGCTTGCGCCACTAACTCATATAACTCAAAGGTTTCCAGGCCGTAGGTGTCTTTAAAATATTGCATGGTACTGCCACCCTCGGTCTGGGTATTTTTATTAGATGGCAGGATAAATTTACCGGCAATGATGAAATACAAAACACCGGTGGTGATTAATGCAAAGCCAATCGGAGCCACTGAAAATAATGAAAAGGTCTCCATTTTTTCAACGCCATCGGGCAGGTTTGCGTTGGAGTTCAGGATCAGATCGTTCAGCAAGATCAACGGGCTTGAGCCAACCATGGTCAGTGTTCCGCCAAGAATGGCACAAAAACCCATTGGCATTAATAAGCGTGACATGGGTAAACCGGTACGTGAGGAGATACGACTGACGACGGGTAGGAATAAGGCCGCTGCCCCCACGTTTTGCATAAAACTGGAGATGACGGCAACGGTTCCGGAGATCAGTGGAATAATGCGTTTTTCGGTCGACCCACCAAAACGCATAATCATCGCTGCGACCTGTCCCATAATACCGGTTTTATCGAGTCCGGCACCGATGATCATCACTGCGATGATGGACATCACGGCATTACTTGCGAACCCATTAAATAGGACCTCATTGTCAACTAATCCGGCGTTTAATCCCATCCACGGGGCAAACAGACTGGTTAGCCCTAAAATGACCATGATACTGATGGCCGCAATGTCGACTGCGACTATTTCAAAAGCAAACAGATAAATGGTCAGTAACAAAATTGCACAGACCCAGGCGACTTCAATCGAGGGCGCCACCGAAGCAATGAAAACGCCTGCCAAAATAAATATAACTAGAAAAATCAGATTCTTAGGTGTAAATGGCAAGCTAGTCATGTAGATTTCGGCTCCAGTAATAAATTGGTGGGGCAGGTGAAAAGTGCACTAGTTTAGCAAACTCTAATATATCAATACAATTGTTATGTCTATTATTTTACGACAATCAGCTAAAAGGCAGATGTCATTACACTAGTTTTGTTCGCCTAGAGGCAGGCGGTTGCGCTTATTACTAAATGTCTGTGCGGCAGGTACGATAATAAACGTTAACCTAGATCACAAATGATGGAAACTAAATGCAGACA
>CAMYMO010000400.1 GCA_947259425.1 uncultured Ectothiorhodospiraceae bacterium
CAATTTCACGACCTATAATATTTTTAATCTTGCTGTTACTCATAATATTTCGTTGCTATCCTATTCTTCATTCATTTAATTAATTTTGTGTCATGAGTGACTGTTCATGTAACTCATGCCGCTTAACCGTAGCATCTAATTCTTTCAATACGACTAATAAATCTTTCATCATAGCCAATGGCCAGGCATTGGGACCGTCACTTTTCGCGTTTGCAGGATCGGGGTGTGTCTCCATGAATAATCCAGAAATACCCGCGGCGATCGCGGCTCGTGCCAATACCGGTACAAATTCACGTTGACCTCCGGAAACGCTGCCCTGCCCACCGGGTTGTTGTACCGAATGGGTAGCATCAAACACAACCGGACAACCGGTTTCACGCATAATAGCCAGGCCACGCATATCCGAGATTAAGGTGTTATAACCAAATGAGACACCACGTTCACAGACCATGATCTGATCGTTACCCACGGCCCTGGCTTTCTCGACCACGTTTTGCATATCCCATGGCGCCTGAAATTGACCTTTTTTAATATTCACCGGAATACCCTGACGCGCAACGGCCTGGATAAAATTGGTTTGCCGGACTAAAAAAGCAGGCGTTTGCATCACATCCACCACACTGGCGACTTCATCCAGTGGTGTGTCTTCGTGCACATCGGTCAAAACCGGGACACCGACTTCGTCTTTCACTTTTTGTAAAATACGCAGGCCTTGTTCGATGCCCAGGCCACGAAAACTATTCGCCGAGGTTCGATTGGCCTTGTCGTAAGAAGACTTATAGATAAAAGGGATCTGCAATTCAGCACAAATCGTTTTCAGATCATGGGCCGTTTCTAAGGCGAGTTGTTCTGATTCGATCACACAGGGACCGGCAATCAAAAAGAAAGGCTTATCCAACCCAACTTGAAATCCGCAAAGCTTATCCATTAAACCGCAGCCGCCTCCTGATCTTTTGTCACAGTCGATTCTCTTGCCGCCGTAATGAAACTGGTAAAGAGTGGGTGGCCATCACGCGGCGTTGAAGTGAACTCCGGATGGAATTGACAGGCAACAAACCAGGGATGATTCGGGATCTCAATAATTTCCATTAATTTATTATCAATCGATCGTCCAGAGAATTTTAAACCCGCCTGCTCCAGCTGCTCACGATATTGATTATTAAATTCATAACGATGACGATGACGTTCGGTGATTTGCTCTTTATTATAGGCTTCTTTGGCTAAACTATCCGGTTCCAGATTACAGAGTTGTCCACCCAGGCGCATCGTGCCACCCAAATCAGAGTCTTCACCACGTTGTTCGATTGAACCGTCTTCAGTTTGCCATTCAGTGATTAACGCAATCACAGGATGAGGTGTGTTGGTATCAAACTCCGTACTGTTGGCATCCTTTAAATTGGCGACATGACGTGCATATTCGATCACTGCCACTTGCATGCCTAAACAAATTCCCAAATAAGGAATCTTATGTTCGCGTGCATATTGTGCAGCTTTAATCTTACCTTCAATGCCACGCTCGCCAAAACCACCCGGGACTAATACCGCATCAACCTCGTCTAAACTTTCAGCCCCGTTCTTTTCTATTTCTTCCGAATCAACATACTGAATGTTTACCTCGGTATGAGTATGCACACCGGCATGGATCAATGCTTCCGATAATGATTTATAGGACTCGGTTAGATCCATGTACTTGCCAACCATCGCAATCGTGACCTGTCCGGTTGGATTGGCCATTGCGGTGGTGAAACTATCCCATTCCGATAAGTCCGCAGCAGGCGCATTAATCTTTAGTTTCTCGACGACGATATCATCGAGGTCTTGCTGGTGTAATTGACTGGGGATCTTGTAAATACTATCCGCATCCAGGCATTCAATTACCGCACGGGTTTCCACATTGGTAAACAAGGCTATCTTACGACGCTCATCTTCCGGGATAGCGCGATCGGAACGACACAACAGCACATCCGGTTGAATACCAATCGAACGCAGTTCTTTAACCGAGTGCTGGGTGGGTTTGGTTTTAATTTCACCCGCCGTCGGTATGTAAGGTAATAAGGTGAGATGCATGAACAATACATTGTCATGCCCCATTTCGATGCCCATTTGTCGAATCGCTTCTAAAAAGGGTAAGGATTCAATATCACCCACCGTGCCGCCAATTTCGATCATGGCCACATCCGCACCCTCAGCGCCGGCGATCACGCTTTGTTTAATCTCATCGGTAATATGCGGAATGACTTGTACCGTCGCACCCAGGTAATCACCACGACGTTCTTTTTCGATCACGTTTTCGTAGATGCGCCCGGTGGTGAAATTGTTTTTCTGCGTCATGGTGGTACGCACAAAACGCTCATAATGCCCCAGATCCAGATCGGTCTCGGCACCGTCTTCTGTGACAAAGACTTCACCATGTTGAAATGGACTCATCGTGCCCGGGTCGACATTGATGTAAGGATCAAGTTTTAACAGGGTGACTTTGATGCCGCGGGCTTCAAGGAGAGCCGCTAATGAGGCGGAGGCGATGCCTTTGCCCAATGAGGACACAACACCACCCGTGATAAATACGTATTTCGTCATTAATTCGCTGCTTGCCGTCTAAATTGCTACTTTTCAGGGCTACTTTCGTAATCCTGAGGCTTGTATTGCTCGTTTTGCGGGGCCAACACTACAGATAATTGAGCATATATTTCAGCGTGCAGCCCGAACTATTGTCCATGTTTTTCCCTCCAGTTTCAATGGATGATAAGTATTTGTTATTCATTAATATAAATTTCGTGACCCATTTGCCCGGCCCTGGCGATAAATGGCTCACATAAACTATAACCAACGATTTGTGCCACCTGGTCATCGATGCAAATCAACGGGATTCGATCCCGTTGCCAGGGTGGAATGCCCCACTCCTGCAATAGTTTTTTCAGTTCGTGCCGATGACTTCGTCCAGGCAGCTGGCATTTTTCGCCGCCGCGGCGAAAGCGTACCGAAATTGAGTTTTGCTCCTCAGGCAAACTGAGGCCTTGCCCTTCGACTAATCGGGCCTGTAATTTTTCGCCACCGGGTAAAATCAGGGTATCAGTGAAGTCCCAGTCCTGTTGCCATTGAGATTCAGCGGCAGAGTATTTTTCGAGATACAAAACCTGCCGATAACGGCGTACAACCACATCCGACCAACGTAATTCGGGTTCCGCATCCGGCCGGGCATCGATGACTTGATCCAGGATCAACTGACAGGTGGTTGTATCTGGCATTGGATATCCACATTGATCGCCAATCCAGAATCGCAACAGATTTTTCTGACGCAGCCGGCTTAGCTTAGCCATTGCCGTTGTATTCAGTTGATAACGATCGTCCAATCGACAACACTGCCAATCCGATAAAGCCAGCTCATTTAAAATTTGATCGGCATCGGCCTGATGTCTGGCCACGCGTGCAAATGTTTCTGCCATCGCAGGCCAACGTTGTTTAAGTGTTGGAATGATTTGATGACGTAAAAAATTACGGTCAAACTTCTCATCAAGATTACTTGGATCTTCAATCCAGTCTATATCTTGTCGCTTCGCATAGTCTTCAATCTCTAACCGAGAAAGCGATAACATTGGTCTGGCTTGCCAGGTGGTATCATTGCAGATCAGTTCGGGCATCGCCGCCAAACCTTTTACACCGCTTCCCCGTAACGCCTGTAATAACACTGTTTCAGCCTGGTCATCCTGGTGTTGAGCCAGCAATAACATATCGTCATCGATTAAGGTTTCACGAATGGCCTTATAACGCGCAGCCCGGGCATAAGCCTCAATACTTTCGCCCTTAGGAATGGCTAAACTTAAACGAATAGAATTGAAATCGATATCAAGTTCATGACAAGTTGCTCGGCAATGTGCTTCCCACTGATCAGAGTCAGCATGCAACCCATGGTTCACGTGAATCGCGGCAAGATTGGAACAGGGTAATTGCCCGTTAACTTTATCACGAAGTTCATTTAACGCAGACAATAACGCATGTGAATCACAACCACCGCTGTAGGCCACGACATATCGTTTTGGAGTGGGATATTGCTGTTGGTATGATAACAGTGCCGATAAAATTGAGGCGGCAACGGAATGCATTTACTCGGTGTAGTTCCCAAACTGCATTAAGCGTGTATAACGTTGCTCAAGTAACTTATCAATCGGTATCGCCTGTAAATGAGCAAGCGTTTCGATCAGGCTGGCCTTCAAGTTATTGGCTATCGCGTTCATGTCACGATGGGCGCCACCTAATGGCTCATCAACAACCGTGTCGACCAGGTCCAGCTCTTTCAAACGCTCGGCGGTTAAGCCCATCGCTTCGGCCGCCTCGGCCGCCTTGTCTGCGCTCTTCCATAAAATCGATGCACAGCCTTCCGGCGAAATCACTGAATAGGTACTGTATTGCAACATTAACAATCGATCACAGACCCCAATCGCTAATGCCCCGCCTGATCCCCCTTCACCAATGACAGTACTAATGACTGGGGTTTGCAGTTTCGACATAACAAACAGGTTGCGGGCGATGGCTTCGCTTTGATTGCGCTCCTCTGCACCTACTCCAGGGTAGGCACCTGGCGTGTCGATGAAGGTTAACAAAGGCAGTTTAAATTTTTCCGCCATCTCCATTAAGCGCAGCGCCTTGCGATAACCTTCCGGACGAGGCATACCAAAATTACGTTGCACCTTTTCTTTGGTATCGCGGCCTTTTTGCTGGCCAATCAACATAACCGGTTTACCATCAATACGAGCCATCCCGCCGACAATCGCCTTATCATCCGCATAGGCACGATCGCCATGCAATTCTTCAAAATCTTCAAAAATGAGATCGATATAGTCTTTAAAATAGGGGCGTTGTGGGTGGCGAGCGAGCTGGGCCACTTGTGCTGCTTTCAATCCGGTAAAAATACTCTTAGTGAGATCGCGGCTTTTGTTTTGCAGTCGGCTGATCTCTTCACTGATGTTGATTTCATTGTCGGAGCCTACATAACGCAGCTCTTCAATCTTTGCTTCGAGCTCGGCGATTGGTTGCTCAAAATCAAGGAAATTTAGGTTCATCTGGGGGCCCTATTGTGGCTAATCATTCCTGGAGCATAGTATATCAGTAGATGATTTCGACGTCCTGCTCTCCGGCCAACTCTCGCAGCCGATGTAAAAGCTCATCGGCAGGCTGAACTTGCCACTCCTGTCCAAGTGGCAGGTCTACCCGGGCATCCTCGGACAGGTAATCGATCACAACCGGACACCCCCCCTGGCAAAATGGCTGCAAGATATGTTGTAAAGCAGGAATAAAGCCGTTTGCGGCCCGTTTCTCGGTCACTCGCACCTTCAGTTGTTTGGCGAAATGGGTTCGAGCCTGTTCGATATCATAAAGTGTGCGGGCACTCATGCGGTAACCGCCCGAATAGTCATCGACGCTTACCTCACCTTCGATCACCACCAGTTTGTCCTTGCTCAATACATCCTGGTAGCGTTGATAGGCCTCCGAGAATAAGGCTACCTCGATTCGACCACTGCGATCATCCAGGGTAAGAAAGGCAATCCGATCGCCTCGTTTGGTATTCATCGTACGAATACCAATGATTAAACCGGCAATAATCACTGACTGGTCTTGAGTCGGTTTTAGATTCACAATCCGTGAACTAATAAACTGGCTCAGTTCCGGTTCATAGCGTTCAATCGGATGGCCGGTTAAATACAATCCCAGCGTTTGTTTTTCACAGGACAGTCTTTGCTCATCGTCCCACTCGGGCATTTCATGATAGCTGCCCGGCCCGGTTTCAACTTTATCGACCATACCAAACATATCGGACTGACCTAAGTCACGATTGCGCGTATGTTGTTCGGCAATTTGTATCGCGGCGGGTAATGACGCCATCAAGGTTGCCCGGCTTTGCTCAAACACATCCAAAGCACCGGCCATGATCAACGCTTCCATCGTCCGTCGGTTAACTTTACGTCCGTCGACACGTTGACAGAAATTAAACAGATCCGAATAAGCGCCGTTTTGTTCACGTTCTTCGATCAGTCCATCGATCGCAGCGGCACCCACCCCTTTAATTGCACCTAAGCCATACACCACCGCGCTGTCATTTTTAACCGTAAACCGATGTTCACAGGCATTGATGTTCGGTGGCTCTACTGCCAACCCCATATCTCGACATTCATCGATTAAACCAACGACTTTATCGGTGTTATCCATATCAGCCGACAATACCGCGGCCATAAAGGCAGCTGGATAATGCGCCTTTAACCAGGCAGTTTGATAAGAAACTAATGCATAGGCGGCTGAGTGTGATTTATTAAATCCATAACCGGCAAACTTTTCCATCAAATCGAAAATATAGGTCGCGGTTTTTTTATCGACGTCGCGAGCGATGGCACCTTCAACAAAAATACTTCTTTGTTTGGCCATCTCTTCGGGTTTCTTCTTACCCATCGCACGTCGTAATAGATCCGCACCGCCGAGCGTATAGTTCGCCAGCACCTGTGCGATCTGCATCACCTGTTCCTGATATAAGATCACACCATAGGTGGGTTTTAAGATCGGCTCGAGATCGGGATGCGGATAAACGACTTTTGCACGGCCATGTTTACGATCAATAAAGTCATCCACCATGCCTGATTGCAAAGGGCCAGGTCGAAATAATGCTACCAGCGCAACGATGTCTTCAAAGTTATCCGGTTGCAGGCGCTTGATCAGCTCTTTCATACCACGCGATTCAAGTTGGAATACCGCGGTGGTCATTGCTTCTTTTAATAACGTAAAGGTAGCCTCATCATCCATCGGGATATGATTGATATCGAGGTTTTTCTCCTCCGGTTCGACTGCTCGACGTTTAACGTTTCGCACCGCCCAATCGATAATGGTTAAGGTGCGTAATCCCAGGAAGTCGAACTTGACTAAACCAACGGCTTCAACATCGTCTTTATCAAATTGGGTAACAATGCTGGTCGCACCCTGTTCACAATACAACGGGGTAAAGTCGGTTAGCTTCGATGGTGCGATAACAACACCACCAGCGTGCTTGCCGGCATTTCGTGCCAGACCTTCCAACATCCTGGCCAATTCGATTAAGCCATGGACTTCATCATCTTGTTCATACAGTTCACGTAACGCTTCTTCCTGATCGAGCGCTTTCTCCAGGGTAATACCGATCTCAAATGGAATCAGTTTGGCAATACGATCAACAAAACCATACGGATGTCCCAACACTCGTCCGACATCACGCACCACGGCCTTCGCGGCCATACTGCCGTAGGTAATGATCTGCGAAACTTTTTCACGCCCATATCGTTGCGCAACATAATCGATCACACGATCTCGATTTTCCATACAAAAATCGATATCGAAATCCGGCATCGATACCCGTTCTGGATTCAAAAAGCGCTCGAACAGTAAATCATATTCAATCGGATCCAGATCCGTGATGGTTAACGCATAGGCCACCAATGAGCCAGCACCTGAACCCCGCCCCGGCCCCACTGGAATCGCATTTTCCTTAGCCCAACGAATAAAATCGGCTACGATCAGAAAGTAGCCCGGAAAGCCCATTTTATTGATGACCTCGAGTTCCAGTTCCAGCCGTTCTTCGTATTCGGTCACCTCTGACGGTTCCAGTGGTGGTTCGATTTCACTTAAACGCTTTTTCAAACCTTCGCGCGATTCCTGAGCGAGGAACGTCTCAATGCTGGTGCCTTCTGGAATCGGATAATCGGGTAAGACATTTTCACCCAGGGTTAAACCCAAATTACAACGTTTCGCAATCTCGATAGTATTCTCAATCGCTTCCGGGATATCCGCGAAGAGTTCACACATCTCCTCCGGTGTACGCAAATACTGTTGATCGCTATGACGTTTTGGCCGACGCGGATCATCCAGCGTCCGCCCTTCATTGATGCAAACCCGGGCTTCATGGGCCTCGAAATCACTTTGTTGCAGAAAATGCACATCATTGGTGGCCACCACGGGTAACTGATGGCTTATCGCCAATTCGACGGCTTGCTGGATATAGATGGACTCATTTTCGCGTCCGGTCCGTTGTAACTCGAGGTAAAAACGCTCCGGGAATAACTGTTGCCAATCATCGGCCTCGGCACGAGCTTCATCCAGCTTGTTATTAATCAGCAATTGGCCTAATACCCCTTCACGCCCACCGCTGAGCGCAATCAGGCCATCGGTTTGCCCCTCTAGCCAGTCTTTTTGCAAGATCGGACGACCTTGCTGCTGCCCCTCCAGATAGGTCCTGGAGATCAACTCAGTTAGGTTGTGGTAACCCGTCATCGTTTGGCTAAGCAACACCAACCGACTGACTTGATGGGTGGTATTTGGGTCCTGAATCCACAGATCGACGCCAATAATCGGTTTAACGCCTGCGGCCATCGCGGCACGATAGAATTTGACCATTGCAAACAGGTTGGATTGATCCGTTAAGGCGACGGCCGGCATACCCGCCTCAGCAACTGCACTGGCGAGCGGCTTAATGCGGGTGAGCCCATCGACTAAAGAATATTCAGTATGTAGGTGAAGATGTACGAAGCTGGATGACATACACAACTTTACAAAGCATTGCCGTGTCAGCGCAAGACTTGACAACTCACTGATTAATTAAAACGGGGACCAGTTCGTTAAAAATCAATGAGTTGGACTGATCTTCCATTGTCGATCAATATCACGAAACTGCGATCGCAAAAACTCCATTTGATCCGCCAGGATTCGACGATTACGAAGAAATAGGTATTCGGCAAGATTCGGAATATAAGGAATGGCTAACAATGGCATATTGGCTTGCTCTGGTGTCCGACCCCCCTTGTGGGTATTACAGCGCCGGCAGGCCGTGACCACATTTGCCCAGGTATCCCTTCCGCCTTGTGAAGTCGGCTTGACGTGGTCGCGAGTGAGTTCCTGCCCTTTATGATGATTGTGTTCGTAATTGCGTCCACAATACAAACAAATATGACCATCGCGACGAAATAATTCACGGTTGGTCAAAGGTGGAATATGATGCTTGTGTACCCGTTTGTTTTCACCACGAACCGCAATAATTGAACTTATTTTGACAAAACTTGGCTCGCCGGTGAGACGCGAGGTCCCCCCCCGTAATGAAAACATATGTTCACCCGCGGTCCAGGCAACCCGATCACGGGCGTAGACACAGACGGCTTCTTGCCATGGCATCCATTTTACCGGCTGGCCGGTTACATCAAGTCGTAATATTAACGGATACGGCATTTTACATCTCTTTACATCAATGGGAATTTAAACTGGTACTCATTCGATTGAGTAATTAACACTAATAGTATAGTACCTGTTAGCTGACAGTTTGTCGTGCCACTAACAACTTTGCTCAACCACTCTATAGCCCTTCATTAATCTCCGCAAGTCGCTTTTTTACCGGACCAAAACTGCGACGATGTATCGGGGTAATACCCAAATCCTGCAACGCCTGCATATGAACCTTGGTAGGATAACCCTTGTGTTTGGCAAAACCGTAACCCGGATACTGTGTATCCATTTCAACCATTTCCTGATCACGTGCAACTTTTGCAATAATTGAAGCGGCACTGATTTCTGCGACCGTTTGATCGCCCTTGATAATAGCTTCAGTTGGACAAGGTAAGTCTGGGCAACGGTTGCCATCGACCAGGGCATAATCAGGTTGTGGCTTGAGTGACAACACAGCGCGCCGCATCGCGAGTAAACTGGCTTGTAAAATATTGATTTGATCAATCTCTTCCACCTCAGCACGCCCAAGCGCCCAGGCTAACGCAGAGTCTTTTATCTCCTCAGCGAGTCGGGTACGTGCCTTTTCTGAGAGCGCTTTGGAATCCGCCAGGCCGCTAATCGGCTTATTTGGATCAAGTATCACCGCTGCGGCAACCACTGCACCCGCAAGCGGGCCACGTCCAACCTCATCGACACCCGCCGTTTTATTTTTAGAAATAATCATAGCAGGAGCTTAACAACTAAATTCGTGACTCGCAAAGACCGCACATAAGCATTAAAATGAGCCCTTACACAACCGTATATATAGAGGTATTAATGGCTTCCATTAAAACAGCCGTCATTGGTGTCGGTTATCTAGGCAAATTTCACGCACAAAAATACGCCGAATTGCCATCATCTGATCTGATCGCAGTTTGTGATAACAACGTCGATACTGCCAATTCGATCGCCAATGAACTCGACATCAACGCTGTCGATTCTTTAGCGTTATTATTACCGGATGTCGATGCCGTCAGTATCGTTGTACCGACTCAATTGCATTATGATATAGCCAAGCAATGTCTGCTCGCGGGCAAACATGTCTTGCTTGAAAAACCCATGACCACGACCCTGGAACAAGCAAAAGAATTAATTGCACTCGCCAATGAACATCAATGTGTCCTGCAGATTGGCCACTTAGAACGTTTTAATCCAGCAATTCTGGCTTTGGAAGACACCCTGCAACAACCACTATTTATTGAATCACACCGCATTGCCCCATTTAATCCCCGCGGTGCGGATGTGAACGTGATCCTTGACCTGATGATTCATGATATTGATATTATCCTCGACATTGTAAACTCGGATGTCACTGATATCGATGCGAAAGGCGTTGCCGTTTTATCGAAAGATATTGATATCGCAAATGTTCGCCTTCAATTTGAGAACGGTTGCGTCGCCAATGTCACTGCCAGTCGCGCCGGAATGAAAAGTGAACGCAAGATGCGTGTATTTCAACACGACACCTATGTATCCGTGGATTTTCAAAACAAAAAGGTTGGCATTCACCGTAAAGGCGATGGTGAACAATTCCCGGGGGTTGCCAATATAGAAAGCCAGGAGCATGAGTTTGAACAAGGTGATGCACTTAAATCTGAAATTGAATCATTCCTGGACTGCATAACAAACAAGAAAAAACCCAAGGTCGATGGTCAATCTGGTGCGCGCGCATTACATACTGCAATTGAAATAACCCGCTTACTTAACGAAACAAAATAAAAGGAAACATTATGATCCCAATGGTGGATTTAAAGTTGCAATACCAAAATCTTAAACCGGATTTTGATAAAGCTATCGCGGATGTTTTAAAAAACACCCAATTCATCCTTGGCCCGAATGTGCAAGAGTTTGAAAAAGAAGCGGCTGAGCTGCTTGGCGTCAAACACGCATTAAGCTGTGCATCTGGTACTGATGCTTTACATCTTGCCCTGCTCGCTGCAGGTATCGGTCCAGGCGATGAGGTCATTACCTCAACCTTTACCTTTATCGCAACAGCGGAAGCTATTCGCTACGTTGGCGCTACTCCGGTGTTTGTTGATATTGATCCAAAAACCTTTAACCTTGATCCACACCTTATCGAACATGCCATCAACAAAAACACCAAAGCCTTATTACCGGTACATATATTTGGCCAACCGGCTGACATGAAGAACATTATGGCCTTGGCTGATAAACATAATCTGAAGGTGATTGAAGACTGTGCACAATCTTTTGATGCTAAAATCAACGACCAGACCACCGGAAGCATTGGTTTGGCGGGTTGTCATAGTTTCTTCCCCAGTAAAAACCTGGGCTGCTTTGGGGACGGTGGTATGGTCACCACCAATGATGACGAGATCGCCGAACAGATTCGTATTTATCGTAACCATGGTAGTAAAGTACGTTACCACCATGACGTAATTGGTTATAACAGTCGTCTGGACGAACTGCAGGCCTGTATTTTACGCGTCAAACTACAACATATTAAACAATTTAACCAACAACGTTATGCGGCCGCGCAAAAATATTCCGCTGCGATCAAGGATATTGTCACCCCACCCTTCGAAGACAAGCTCGGCAATCATGTCTATCATCAGTATACTTTGCTTTCTCCAAAGCGCGATCTGATCATGAAGGCATTACAGGACAAACAGATTGCTTGTGCAATTTATTACCCTATCCCATTACACAGGCAAAATGTATTTGCGGATGAATATAAAGATATTTCTCTGCCCGTATCAGAACAAGTCGCCAGCGAATGCATGTCATTGCCCATCTTTCCGGAGATCAGTGACGAGCAGATTCAACTGATAACCTCAACAATCAGATCCATATTTTAGGGTAAGTTAGTATTGAAACGAGTGATGGTCATTGCCGGTGAAGCCTCTGGAGATTTACATGCAGGTAAATTAATATCCGCCGTTAAACAGAAAACTGACACCGTTAGTTTTTATGGAATTGGCGCAGATAATATGCGTAATGCCGGTGCTGAAGTATTGGTTGACTCAAAAGAGATGGCGGTTGTTGGTTTAGTTGAAATTTGGTCGCATCGCAAAGTGATTTTTGGTGCGCTTGATAAAATGCGCGACTCGATCACCGATAACCCTCCCGATCTATTACTGTTAGTTGATTATCCTGAATTCAACCTTCGCTTGGCAAAACACGCAAAACAACACGGCGTCAAAGTACTTTTTTATATCAGCCCACAGGTTTGGGCATGGCGTCAATATCGAGTTAAAAAAATTAAACGGCTGGTCGACATGATGGCGGTGGTTTTTCCATTTGAGGAAGCTTTTTACCTTAAGCACAACGTACCAGTCAGGTTTGTTGGACATCCATTAGTAAACGAGGTTAAACCCAGCACCGATAAACAATCACTACGGAATGAGTTTGCATTGGATGCAAATAAGCCAGTCGTTGGTTTATTGCCGGGCAGTCGAAAAAGTGAAGTCAAACGATTATTAGGTATCATTCTTGAATCTGCAGTGCAAATCAAAGAAAAAAACAAAGATGTGCAATTTATTTTACCCTTAGCCGACACCTTGGATGAACAAGATTTACAACCATTATTAAACGAACATATCAATTTAGAAATTAAAGTTATTAAAAATCGCCCATATGATGTTATCGCTAGCACTGATGTAGTTTTAACTGTCTCCGGCACGGTAACACTTGAAATTGCCTTATTAAAAACGCCGATGGTAATCATCAATAAGGTAGCCTGGTTAACTTATGCGCTGGTGAACAAGATGCTTAAGATCAACCATATTGGGTTATGTAATATTGTCGCGGATAAACGTATTGCGCCTGAATTCATTCAGTACGATGCAACACCCGAAAAGATCAGCGCACAGGTTATTGAGATCATATCAAACCCTAACATTAAAAATAAAATGATCGAGGAATTGTCCGGAGTTGAATCAATGCTGGGTGGAGCAGGAGGAATCGATAATATTGCTAATCTAACCTTGGAAATGCTTGCATAAGATAAGACGTGCGAACGCGCTAGCGTAAAATGCCGCGTTGAGATGACTGTATAAAACTGACCATATTGGCAACTTCTTCGAAGCTTTCACTACGCCCACGTAAATAGTTTTCCGCCTCTTTAGTCGTATGACCAGAACGATAAATGACTTTATAGGCCTCGCGCAGCGCCTGCATCGTTTCTTTGTCTTTATTCATGCGCTTTAAACCTTCGACATTTAAACCATGCGGATGAGCGGGATTACCACTCACCATGACATAGGGTGGTACATCTTTACTGATCGCACTCCCCATACCACAAAATGCATGTGAACCGACCGCACAAAATTGATGGACCAGGGTAAAACCGCCCAGAATGGCGTAATCGTCAATACGAACATGCCCGGCCAACGATGCCGCATTTGCCATCGTGACATGATTGGCTACTTTACAATCGTGTGCAATATGGATGTACGCCATTAACCAGTTATCAGAGCCAATCGATGTGACTCCACCACCATCATCCGTACCACGATTGATAGTGACAAACTCACGAATGGTATTGCGGTCACCTATCTCCAGGCGAGAACTCTCACCATAGAATTTTTTATCTTGAGGAATTTCACCAATAGAGGCAAATTGAAAGATGCGATTTTCTTTGCCGATACGAGTCGGACCATTAATAACAACATGCGGCCCGATCCAGGTATCATCACCGATTTCTACATTAGCACCAATGATGCTAAAAGGGCTGACCGTAACATTTTGACCAAGCTGTGCTGATGGATCGATAACAGCACGGGGGTCAATACTCATTGCACTTCTCGCTCCGCACACATGATATTAGCTGAACAAACCACTTCGTCATCAACGGTTGCTGCTGCCTTAAATTTCCAGATGCCACGCATGCGCTTTACGTAATCCACTTTTAGTTTAAGTTGATCACCGGGTTCAACCGGACGTTTAAATCGAGCATTGTCTATGCCGACAAAATAGTAAAGGGAGTTTTCATCCGGGATTACACCGACACTCTTAAAAGCCAGGATACCCGTGGCTTGTGCCAGCGCCTCTAAGATTAATACGCCTGGCATAACCGGTCGTTGTGGGAAATGGCCAATAAAATAAGGCTCATTATGAGTCACATTTTTAATTCCAATTAAATATGAATCAACTTCGTATTCTAACACCCGATCGATTAATAAAAACGGATACCTATGTGGTAAATGTTTTAAAATCTCATGTATATCCAAGGTACCCAAACGCCTAATCCTTATTCTCTTTTAAAGTTTTCTCAATATCAGTTACTCGTTTAAACAGACTTTCGAGTCGTTTAAATCGCCCTACATAACGCCGCCAAACACGTGATGATTCAACGGGTATAGCAGACGAATAACTACCCGGTTGATTGAGTGATTTTGTTACCGTGCTTTTGCCTGTTATAACGACATTGTCAGTAAGCTCAATATGCCCTGAGACAGCCACCATACCACCGAACATACAATTCTTACCTATGGTTGTGCTGCCAGCAATACCAACACCCGCAGCTACTACCGTGTTTTCGCCAATCCGTACATTATGCGCAATTTGAATTTGGTTATCCAGCTTAACCCCGTCTTCAATGACGGTATTCTCAATGGCGCCACGATCGATACTGGTACTGGAGCCGACTTCGACATCATTGCCAATAATAACGGTTCCAACTTGAGGTATTTTTAGCCAGCCTCCATCATCATAGGCATGACCAAATCCATCAGCACCGATCACGGCAGATGGAAAAATAATACAGCGTTGTCCGATTCGAACCTCATCAAGAATGGTCACATTCGGATAAATTAAAGTATCATCGCCAATATAAACATCACGACCAATATAACAGTTAGCTTTTATACAAACGTCTTTACCAATTTCGGTGCCTTCAGCGATAACCACATTGGCGCCGATTGATGCCGATGCATCAACTCGACTATTTTCACTAATAACGGCCGTTGCATCAATTCCTGCAACATGCTTTTGTCTGGGATATAAAACCTGGGCAATCCTCGCATAAGCGGCATGAGGATTATCGACAACAAGTTGATTTACATTGTCAGCATCCTGAATAAATTCATTGACGATAACGGCGGATGCCGATGTCGTCGCTAAATAGCTACGATACAATGGATTGGTTAAAAAACTAATTTGGCCCGTTTTTGCATTTGGCAGTGTCGCCACAGAATCTATGCTTACATCTGCATTGCCGAAAACTTTTCCGTCAACGTGTTCGGCTAATTTTTCCAGTGTCGATGCCACGAGGAAGTCCCATTACTTGTCTTAATTCGATATCTTAATTAGATGTCTTACTTGTACTTTTTAAATCTGGTTTCAATTTTTGTAATTCTTTTAGAATCATATCCGTAATATCAACCCGCTTACTGTTATAAAGTACATTATCACTCAAAATGATGTCGTATTTTAAATCTTTAGCAACATTAACTGTTGTCTTATTAATTAATTTATGCAGTTTCGCCAGCTCTTCATTTCGACGTAAGTTAAAATCTTCATTAAATTCTTCTTTTGCACGTTTTATATCACGCTTTAAAGAAACAATTTTACGTTCTAATTTGATGTTTTCCGCTTTTGACATTACTTTGCTATCACGTTCTTGTTTATCCGTCAGTTTTTTTAAGTCTTTTTGCATTTTGACGATTTTTTGATCGCGCGGATTAAATTCCTCTTTCAGCGTTTTTCGGGCCAACTCCGATTGTGGTGCCTCTTTGAGCACACGTGACGTATCCATGTAGCCAACTTTTAAATCCTGACCAAGCGCTGTTCCCCAATAAATTGATGAAAATAGTGTCAGTACTACTAATAATGATAATCGGAACATGTTTTTTCTTTGTACTTCCATTAAGTTGTTGTAATAACGACTAAAAATCTGCCCCAAGGGTAAATTGAAAGTTTGTTATCTCGTCTTCCGGCTCTTCATTAAGCGGTATCGCGTAACTAAAGCGCATTACGCCCACCGGGGTAATCCAAATCATACCAAGTCCGGCAGAAAAACGTAACTCACTTAGGCCATCTTCAGGTTCACCGATAATATCCTCTGGCGCCCAAACATAACCTGAATCAACAAAAGTAGACAGTCGAATTTCTTTACTCTGCTCAGTAAAGGGGTTCGGCATAAATAATTCAACACTTGCAAGTAAGCGCCTATCACCACCGATTGGATCATTGTTTGAGTCTTTGGCACCTAAACTGTTACCATCATAACCACGTACAGACCGAGAACCACCAGCAAAATATCGTTCAAAAGGTGGCAAGCTCGTCGTATCTCCATAAGAATCACCGTAATCGGCTTCAATCTTATAACGGAAGCTATAATTTTCGGATAGTTTAAAATATTGTAATTGACTGAAACCTATTTTATAAAACTCCAGATCACTACCCGGAGTAGATGCTTCGAAATGTACCCGCGTACGTAAACCCTCATCGGCAAATATCGCCCGGTTTCTGGTATCGTAACGCCAACCGCCGGTTAATTTAAACATGTCGTAAACCGGTGAACCGTCATTATTCTCTGCAATAAATGTTTCAATATGCGCTGCGGTTGTATCGCCAGTAATCATCTCAGTATTTTCAAAGGCAAAGCCCATATTGGTTGATGCATTTTCACTAATCGGTAATCCATAACCTAATCGGGCTGATTTTGTATTGATGATATAATTTGAAATACTCGCTTCTTCGGCATCTAATTCACGAATTAAAAATGACATACTTTGGCTAATGCCATCATTGGTGAAATAGGGATCAGTAAGGCTAAAGCTGTATTGTTGGGTCGCACTACTGTTATCGATTTTTAGCGCAATTTTCTTACCGCCGCCCATGAAATTATCTTGCGACACACCAAAATTTAACAGCGCACCCTGTGTTTCAGAATAACCAATACCTAATGACAAACTTCCGGTTGAGCGTTCATTGACCTGCACATCCAGATCGACCTGATCAACCGTACCGGGAACGGTCGGTGTATTGATAGTGACATTATCAAAAAATCCGGTCCGATCTAAACGCGTTTTAGATCGTGCGGTTTGTTTTGTTGATAACCAGTCATTCTCAAATTGACGCAGTTCACGTCGAACCACTTTATCATCAGTTTTAAGGTTTCCAGAAATATTGACCCGCCGGACATAAACCCGACGTCCAGGATCAACAAATATGGTTAACTCTACGGTTTGTGAATCATTATCCACATTAGGTGAAATATTAACGTTTGAAAATGGATAACCGAGTTCGGCAAGTCTATCTGAAATATTTTTACGCGTATCACTGACCTTGCGACGGGAAAATATTTCACCTTTATTGAAAGTGATATTTTCTTCCAATACTTCCGGTTCCAAAATAATGTCACCGACCTTTTTTACATCGCGAATAGTAAAGACTTTACCTTCGGTAATATTTGCGGTCAGGTAGACATCTTGTTTGTCAGGAGTAAGTGATACCTGGGTTGAATTGATCTGAAAATTAATATAACCACGATCCATATAATAGGAGCGCAATGTTTCAAGATCACCTGCCAATACCTGGCGAGAATAATTTTCACGACCGCCAAACATTCCACGCGCCCCAAGTTGCATGATCCCATTCAACTTGTCGTCATCATACACTGTATTGCCGATGACGTTGAAAGCATAAACCTCCGCCTCTTCACCTTCAGATATGTTTATGTCAATTTCTATCCGGTTTCGTTCTAGAGGTGTGGCCACCGTTTCGACACTAACTCCGTACTTACCTAATCCATAATATTGACGCTTGAGCTCCTGTGACATCTGAGCCAAAACAGATTCATCATAAATACCATTAACCTTGAAACCTTGATCGCTAAGTGCTTTGAGCAATTGCTCGGAATCTATTTCTTCATTACCATTTAAATTTATTTTGTCGATGGAAGGACGTTCTGAAACGAATATAACGAGCACATTATCTTCACGCTCAAAACGCACATCTTTAAAGAAACCTGTTTTATATAATGTTTTTATTGCATTGGCGGAATCGTCATTACTAAAGCGGTCTCCAATTTTGATTGGCAAATAATTAAAGACCGTACCAATCGAGATACGTTGCAAACCTTCTAAACGTATATCGTTGACCGTAAAAGTTTCAAACGCATTCGCATTCGTAGCATATAAAAGCGATGCTAGGATAGAGGCTGTTTTTTTCATTCTTATGTAGCCAGTCGCATTATGTCATTATAAAACGCCAACACCATCAACATAATTAACAGCATAATTCCAACTCTTTGACCGATCGCTTCTACCGCCTCGGAAACAGGACTACCTTTTATTGCCTCTACCATATAATAGAAAAAGTGGCCGCCATCTAATATGGGTATGGGTAGTAAATTCAAAATTCCAAGACTAATGCTCACCAGCGCTAAAAATAAGATATATCGATCGATACCAATACTCGCTGACTGGCCTGCAACCACCGCAATATTTACCGGTCCACTAATATTGGTTAAAGACATTTCACCAGAAACCATTAATCCTAAAACACGCAGTGTCACATATGAAATACTCCAGGTGCGATGCAGAGAATAAGCAATCGATTCGATAGGGCCACGTTGATTATCTGCATACTCAAATTTTCGAGAGGATTTATCTGGCCTGGATACAATGCCGACCTGACCAAATGTTCGACCTTTATAAGTTACTTCATTTGGCGTCAAGTCTGTATTAATAAGTGCTCCGTCCCTTTCAATAACAACCGGAATGTTTTTATTCGCTTTATTTTCGATATACCGCCCAATCTGATTCCAGTGATTTATTTGTTTATCTCCTAACGAGACAATTCGATCTCCAGCCTGAATTCCTGCATTATCCGCTGACTTGCCTTTGATCACTTCATCCACAATGGCCGGCGCATCAAAAAAGTAGATACCCATAGCATCAAACGGTTGACGGATATCTCGATCCACATTCAACCCACTTAAATTTAACACGTACTCGCGAACAATACCTGAGCTGTCTTTTGCTTTTATATTCACATCCGACTTTTCCACTAAACGCGGTAGCATTTCCTGGAATACGGCATTCCAGGTCGTCGTTTCCCAGCCTTCCACGCTGACAATTTCCATTCCACGTTCCAGCCCGGCCTGCGCGGCAATAGAACCAGGCTCAAGTTGGTTAATCATCGACTTAGGTGCGGTCACACCCCATACAGCAATCAGCCAATACGCAACTATTGCAAACAGGAAATTAAATGCAGGGCCGGCAAGTACAATCAACGATCTTTTCCAGATTGGCTGACGATTGAAAGCCCGATGTTTTTCGGATTCGTCTACTTCGCCTTCCTGCTCGTTAAGCATTGAAACATAACCACCGATGGGAAATACCGACAAAACAAATTCAGTATCATCTTTACCAAATCTCTTTTTCCAAAATGGTTTCCCCATACCAATTGAGAAACGCAGGACTTTTACCCCCAGTTTTTTGGCGACCCAAAAGTGGCCGAACTCATGGATAGCAACCAGGATCCCAATCGCAATCAAAAAAGAAATAACGGTGTAAATAACACTTAGCATTAATGTACTGCTCCCGCTTTCATGGTATTAATTTCAATAAATTCATCGGCTACAATTCTAGCACGTTCATCTTCGTCAACGACGGTTTCAATTGAATCAGCCGGTCTGCTCGCAATTTGTTCAAGCACATATTCAACAGTCTTCGATATATCTGTAAAGTTCAATTTTTTATCCAGAAAGGCCTGTACCGCGACTTCATTCGCCGCATTTAAAATTGTCGTAGCCGTTCCACCGGTTTGCATGGCCTCTCTGGCTAAACGTAAACAGGGATAGCGCTGCATATCAGGTTCAACAAATTCAAGATTTGGCATCGCAACCAAATCCAGCATTGATACGCCAGACTCAATTCTATTAGGCCATGCTAATGCATGTGCAATGGGTGTCCGCATATCAGGCTGGCCCAGTTGAGCTAATATTGAACCATCGACATATTCTACCATTGAATGCACGATGCTTTGTGGGTGCAGGACAATGTTTATTTTATTGATATTGGTATCGAATAACCAACATGCTTCAATCAGTTCAAGCCCTTTATTCATCATCGTAGCCGAGTCAACCGAAATCTTTTTACCCATTGACCAGTTTGGATGAGCGACAGCCTGCTCGGGGGTAACCTTTGCAAACTCTGACATGGGTAACTCTCGAAAAGGCCCGCCTGAACCCGTTAAAAGAATTTTACTAACGCCAATTTTATCTAAACCCCTGGCATAATCAGTTGGCATACATTGAAAAATAGCATTATGCTCACTATCGATTGGAAGTAATTCTGCATTATAATCTCGCACTTGATCCATAAACAGTTTACCCGACATAACTAACGATTCTTTATTAGCCAATAATATTTTCTTACCCGCTTTTGCTGCCGCCAGGGTGGATTGCAGACCTGCCGCCCCAACAATCGCAGCCATCACCACGTCCACTTCTGCAAGCTGGACCACGTCTTGCAAAGCCTGTGAGCCGTGGAGTACTTTGGTGTTAAGTCCTTTTGTTTTTAAAATCGTTTCTAACTTATCTGCCGACTGCTCATCAACCATCACTGCATAAGCAGGATTAAATTCTTCACATTGTTTTGCCATACGTTCAAATTGAGAATGCGCGGTAAGGACGATAATTTGATATAAATTCGGGTGGCGTCGAACGACATCCAGGGTATTAACCCCAATCGTACCTGTTGCGCCCAATACCGCGACGCCGGTCATCGCACACCCAGGATGGTTAAGCCAAGCACAAAAATAGGCGCTGCCGCGGTTAAACTGTCAATGCGATCCATGATCCCGCCGTGCCCTGGCAAGATCTGACTACTGTCTTTAATACCCGCACGGCGCTTAAACAAACTTTCAGTTAAATCGCCAACGATTGAAAAACTAATCGCCAATAAAGCGATGAGTATGAATTTGATAATTAAGGAGGACTCTATTTCCAAATAGAGTGCGCTTAAATAGGCGGCTATCATCGTCCCAATCATCCCACCAATTACGCCTTCCCAGGATTTTCCAGGACTCACATTTAGTGCCAGTTTGTTTTTACCAAAGGCCTTGCCGGCAAAATATGCCGCAGAATCCGCAACCCAAATTAAAATTAACAGCACTAAAATGTAAATCGCACCGTATTCAGGGGCTCGATGAAGCGCAACAATCGATACGAATGAACCGGCAAGAATGCCCATGCCAACTATCAATGTTCCCAGCTTTGCATATGTCGAGTTTCTATCAAGCGGAACAATGGCGGCGCGATTAAAATAAATCACCATAATGAGCGCAAAAAGCCAAAACACGGCAGCCAGATATAACCCTGTAAGCTGAAAAGAATGATTCTGGTGTATTAATAGCGTGATCGCCGCAAAAACAAGCCCCATGAGTAAAGCAAAAGTGATGCGGCCTATTTGATTATTAATGCCCGCTAAGCGAGCCCACTCCCAGGCGCCGATACACAAAATCGCAGCCATCTCGATGGCGATTGCGCGGTGAGAGAAGACGAGCACACTCCAAATGATTAACGGGCCTAATACAAGCGCCGTTATTATTCTTAATTTAAGCATTCTCTCGTTGTTCCGACTCAAGGATTTGAGCACCGGTACGTCCAAAACGTCGCTGCCGCATGGCAAAAGATGTTATCGCTTTTGCATATTCATCACGATCAAAATCGGGCCATAACGCTCGAGTGAAATACAACTCGCTGTATGCCAATTGCCAGATAAGGAAATTACTCACCCGCTGCTCGCCACCGGTTCTAATAAATAAATCCGGTTCGGGTTGATCGCTCATGGAAAGATGATCATTTAACAGTTCTTCAGTAATATCTGCGCTGTCAATTTCACCATTTTTAACAAGTTCAGCGACTTTTTTTGTTGCCTGCACGATGTCCCATTTACCGCCATAGTTCGCAGCAATATTGAGTTGCAAACCAACATTGTTTTTTGTCAAACGCATTGATTCTTTTATACGCTTTTGAAGTTTGGCTGGAAACGCTGCTAAATCGCCAATCACGTTCAACTTTACACCGGTCTCATGCAGCTTGGTAACTTCACGACCGAGTGCGGTCATAAAGAGCTCCATTAACAGACCCACTTCCTTTTTAGGACGACGCCAATTTTCACTCGAAAACGCAAATAGGGTTAGAGATTGGATACCCAATTCACCACTCATCTGCACGATACTGCGAAGCGTCTCTACTCCGGCACGATGTCCTGAGAACCTTGGGAGTGATCGGTGTTCAGCCCAGCGGCCATTACCATCCATAATAATAGCAACATGCTTGGGTAATTTTTCGGCTGGAATATCCAGTTTATAACTTGTTTTCACAGACATACTATAATTGCCTCAGCCAATATCGAGGTTTAATGCCCGATTAAATTTCCATTAAATCCTTTTCTTTAACTTCAATCGCTTTATCCACTTCAGCAACATTTTTATCTGTAATTTTTTGAATTTCATCCTGAGCACGATGTTCATCATCCTCAGTAATCTCTTTCTCTTTAAGTAACTGTTTTATGTCGCCCAGTACATCTCGGCGTATATTTCGGATTGCGATTCTGGCATTTTCACCTTCCTGACGAACGATACGCGTCATATCTTTACGACGCTCCTCAGTTAGTGGCGGTAATGGAACTCGAATCACTTCACCAGCGGTTACCGGATTCAAACCCATATTGGAATTCATTATTGCTTTTTCTATAACCGGTACCATCGGTTTTTCCCATGCAGATACCGCTAATGTTCTTGAGTCCTGCACACTGACATTGGCGACCTGATTAATCGGCACATTCGAACCGTAGTAATCCACCATGATATGGTCTAATAAACTTGTATGAGCTCGCCCTGTCCGTAGTTTACTTAATTCCGTTCTAAGTGACTCAATGCTTTTGGTCATTCTTGTTTGTGCATCTTGTTTTAATTCTTCTAACATAACCGCCTCGCTAACTCACCAACGTACCTTCATCCAGACCATTTACTACCCTGGCCAATGCGCCCTTCTTGTTCATGTCAAATACTCTAATCGGTAAATTATTATCCCGACATAGTACAATCGCCGTTGTATCCATGACTGCTAATTTGTTCTCAATTACTTCATCAAACGACAACGCATCATATTTAGTTGCATCAGGATCTTTTACTGGATCGGCTGAATAAACACCATCAACCTTTGTCGCTTTTATTACTATATCCGCATTTATCTCTACACCACGCAGACTTGCCGCTGAATCCGTAGTAAAAAATGGATTGCCTGTGCCCGCAGCAAAAATAACAACTCGACCTTTTTCCAGATGGCGAACCGCACGACGACGGATATAGTCCTCACAGACTTCATGCATTTTTAACGCAGACATGACACGTACTGTCAAACCTGCTTTTTCCATACCATCTTGCAGCGCCAGAGAATTAATAACGGTAGCCAACATACCCATATGATCGGCTGTGGTGCGATCCATTCCGGAAGCAGATAAACTAACGCCACGAAAAATATTGCCACCGCCAATGACGATGGCAACTTGTGTACCCGTCTCTACCAGTGCCTTTACTTCAGCTGAAACCTGATTGATGATTGCAGGATCAATACCGAAATCCTGCTCGCCCATTAATGCTTCACCGCTAAATTTAAGCAGGATTCGTTGGTATTTACTTGCGCCTGCTGCCATCAAGATTAACCTTTTACTTGCGCCATAACTTCATCAGCAAAGTTTTCAGATTTCTTCTCGATACCTTCACCTACTTCAAGGCGAATAAAGCCATGAACTTTTGCGCCGGTTGACTTTAATAATTGTTCAACCGTTTGATCTGGGTCCTTAACAAAAGGTTGACCTAATAAGGTGATTTCTTTTAAGAATTTTTTCATACGACCCTGAACCATTTTTTCAATGATATCAGCAGGCTTGCCACTTTCTGCAGCTTGCGCCGAATAAATTTCTTTTTCTTTATCAATTTCAGCTTGCGGCACTTCTGATTCATCAACACAGATCGGACGACTTGCCGCCACATGCATTGCTAAATCTTTACCAAGTGATTCTTCGCCACCTTCTACGTCGATTAACACACCAATTCGTGAACCATGAGAATATGCAGAGGCAATACCTTTTGCATTTACAATCTCAAAACGGCGTACGCTCATGTTTTCACCGAGCTTAGCAATCAAGGCTTTGCGAGTATCTTCAACAGTTTCACCGCCAGGAAGTTTTGCTGCCAGTAATGCATCAAGATCCGTAGGGCGTTCGGCCAAAATATAATTAGCAACATCGTCGACAAAGCTTTTAAAACTATCTTCTTTGGCCACGAAGTCTGTTTCACTGTTTACTTCAACGATCACCGCTGTTTTGCCGTCATCAGACACCTTGATTGAAATGAGTCCTTCCGCAGCTGCACGGCCGGCTTTTTTATCAGCCTTTGCCATTCCCGCTTTGCGCATTTGTTCAATCGCGGTATCAATATCGCCATCAGTTTCAACCAATGCCTTTTTACATTCCATCATGCCCGCACCGGTGCGTTCACGAAGTTCTTTTACAAGTCCTGCAGTAATTGCCATTTTGTCCGTACCTCTTTAAAAATCGTCAGAAAAGCGGGGCCCTGATTGCTCAGGACCCCCTTTTGTTCACTTTTTCAATAAAGTGAAACTAAATTAGAAAGCTGAATAAAATTAAGACTCGTCACCCTCGTCCGCTTTTTCTTCTTTTGTTTCTGATTTCGCTGCCGCTTTTTTCTTGGAAGCTTTTTTCTTCACTGTTGTTTTCTTAGCGGCCGTCTTCTTGGCTGCTTTTTTCTTTGCTGCGGGTTTGGCAGCTACGCCACCATCTTCGCCTAGTTCAACAAAATCATCACCTGCTGCACCAACTGAAATGGCCTCACGCCCGGTGATAACAGCTTCAGAGATACCCTGCGCATACAAGCGTATTGCTCGAATCGCATCGTCATTTCCAGGAACGATATAATCAATGTTGTCAGGCGAATTATTTGTATCAACGATACCAATTACCGGAATTCCAAGTTTCTTGGCTTCGGCAACGGCAATTTTTTCGTGGCCAACATCAATGACAAATACGGCATCGGGTACACCACCCATGTCTTTGATGCCACCCAGGCTACGCTCCAGTTTTTCCATTTCGCGCGACAGGGTTAACACTTCTTTTTTGGTCAGGCTGCTAAAGGTCCCGTCTTCACTCATCGTTTCGAGTTCTTTCAATCGTTTGATGGATTGTTTAACGGTTTTCCAGTTAGTCAGCATTCCACCTAACCAGCGATGATTCACATAAGGCATACCACAACGGGTCGCCTCTTCTTTAATCACATCCTGGGCTGAGCGTTTGGTACCCACGAACAGGATTTTGCCCCGATTGGATGCCATCGAGCCGATGAAATTCACCGCGTCTTTGAATAACGGCAATGATTTTTCAAGATTGATGATATGGATTTTACTACGGTCACCAAAGATGTATGGTGCCATTTTAGGGTTCCAGAAACGAGTCTGGTGGCCAAAATGCACGCCAGCCTCAAGCATCTGGCGCATACTTA
>CAMYMO010000401.1 GCA_947259425.1 uncultured Ectothiorhodospiraceae bacterium
AGTCTGAATTGATAACCTTATACCCGCTGCTACTCAATTTGTCATTAAATTCGAATATCTCTTTTAGCGAATTTCAGTAAAATAAAAATTTATCTTAAGTGGTTATCTATTTAGCCAATTCTTTTTTACGTCGTTCAAATTCGGCCTCATCAATTTCACCTTGCGCATACCGTCGTTTCAGAATTTCCAATGCGTCATCATTAGGCGATGAAGATTCGGTTTTGCCCACGACGTCTCTAATAACATAAATAATGACAACCAATAAGATTATCCATAGTATCCACATAAACCCTCCACCGAAAAATCCATGAACGCCATTTTCACTAAACATAATATTATCTCCACTTGATTATTTCGCCTTATTCGATTCCTTATCCCTTCTTACCCAGGCTTGATATAATTGATCTGGCCATTTTGCCTGGAACCAGTAGATAATCGATTCAATTTCTTCGTCGGTGAGTTTATCCTTCCATGCAGGCATTGAACCTCCGAGCGCTTGCGTACCGTTCTTAATGGTATACATCAGTGCTTGTTTAGGATGATGCCAGGCATGTGCAGTCCCATTTAGAGGTGGGGCTGGAAATTTTCCTTCTTTATCTCGTTTTCGCCAGTTATCTGCACCCTGTGCTTGATGGCCATGACAAACCGCACAGTTCTTATTAAAAAGCGACTCACCTTGCTTTAGCCGAACGGGATCGACATTGACTCTATTATATTGATCACTAGCGCTATCGACAGATTGCTCACAACCCGTCATCAAGATCACGAGTATAGCGATTATCGAAATTATTTTCATTTTCATTTTGATAGTTGCTCCAAATGTTTTCTTTTTATCAGAAAGAAAATGGCGGGTATGACCACCAGGGTAAGTACTGTCGCACTGACCATACCACCGACCATCGGCGCGGCAATACGGCGCATCACTTCGGAGCCGGTACCACTTCCCAGCATGATGGGTAACAGACCGGCAATAATTGCCGCAACGGTCATCATAATCGGTCGAACCCGCATCAATGCACCTTCGATCACGGCATCTTTTAGTTCTTTTACCGTAGGGGATTGTATCTTTTCTTTATCAACAATATGTTGTTTATAGGCCTGATTAAGATACACCAGCATCACCACGCCGATTTCAACCGCCACACCTGCAAGCGCAATAAAACCAACGCCAACGGCAACAGAAATATTGTAATTAAGGATGTACAATAGCCAGTAGCCACCGAGTAAAGCCATTGGCAAAGTTCCCATAATGATTAACACTTCTGTAACATTGCGAAAGTTTAGATACAGTAACAAAATAATAATAACCAGAGTTAGAGGGATCACCATCTGCAGTTTTTCTTTGGCCCTAACTAAATATTCATATTGTCCGGACCAGGCAATCGAATAACCCGCAGGTAACTTAACTTGCTCGCTAACCACTCGTTGCGCCTCAGCCACATACGAACCAAGATCACGTCCATCGATATCGACAAAGGTCCAGCCATTCGGCCGCGAGTTTTCACTCTTAATCATCGCCGCACCTTCTTCTATTCGAACTTCAGCGACCTCACCCAGGGGGATACTGGCCCCCGCCGGCGTCAAGATAGGCAGGTTACGCAACTTCTCTGCAGAATCACGCACATCGCGTGGATAGCGCACATTAATCGGATAGCGTTCAAGACCTTCCACACTTTGTGCGACATTCATTCCACCAACCGCGGTGCGGACGACATCATGTACGTCCGTAATATTAAGTCCCAAGCGTGAAGCCTTGATGCGATCGATATCGACCGTCACATAACGCCCACCCACAGTACGTTCAGAATAAGCCGAGATGGTTCCAGGCACCTTTTGCACAACTTCTTCGATACGCTGACCAATATCCTGAAGTACTTTAAGATCAGGTCCTGAGACTTTAATGCCAACCGGCGTCTTAATCCCGGTTGCTAACATATCAATGCGAGTTTTAATTGGCATGACCCAGGCATTGGTTAAACCAGGAAATTTAATTTTCTGATTTAATTCCTGTTTTAGCTTGTCAATGGTCATACCCTCACGCCACTCACTCTTTGGTTTAAACTGAATGGTCGTCTCAATCATCGTCAGCGGTGCAGGATCCGTCGCCGTATCGGCACGGCCAACTTTACCAAACACACGCTTCACCTCGGGTACCGTTTTAATTAATTTATCGGTTTGTTGTAATAACTCCTGGGCCTTACCCACCGAAACACCGGGAAAGGTCGTCGGCATATACATTAGATCGCCTTCATCCAGGTCGGGCATAAACTCGGAGCCCACTTGGGTGACCGGAATAATAATTGTCGCCGCTAAAACAAAGCTAATCGCGAGTGTTTTAACGGGCGCCTTCAGCACATAATTAATAAATGGACGATAGACATGAATCAATATCCGATTAACCGGGTTTTCGTGCTCTGGCTTGATTCGACCACGGATAAAATACCCCATCAAAACCGGTACCAGCGTAACAGACAAACCTGCCGCCGCCGCCATTGCATAGGTTTTTGTATACGCTAGAGGACTAAACAGTCGTCCTTCCTGTGCCTCTAATGAAAACACCGGTAAAAAACTTAAAGTAATAATCAATAATGAGAAAAACAAGGGTGGCCCGACCTCGATCGTCGCCTCACGAATAATTCGCCAACGATTTTCGTCCGTTAGCGGTTCCTTTTCGATGTGCTTATGTACATTTTCGATCATGACAATGGCGGCATCCACCATCGCGCCGATGGCAATGGCAATTCCCCCTAAAGACATAATGTTGGCGTTAATTCCCTGATAATACATAACGATAAAGGCGGTAAGAATACCGATGGGCAAACTGATAATGGCCACTAACGCTGAACGAATATGAAACAGGAATACCGCGCAGACTAATGCAACGACTAAAAACTCTTCGAGTAATTTAAATTTAAGATTATCGACTGCACGATTTATTAAATCAGACCGATCATAGGTGGGGATAATTTCAACCCCTTCCGGTAAACCATTTTTCAACTCTTCTAGCTTGGCCTTAACGCCGTCAATAGTCTTCAACGCATTTTCAGCATAGCGCATGATGACCACTCCACCGACGACTTCACCTTCACCGTCTAACTCAGCGATACCGCGACGCATTTGCGGCCCCAAACGAATATCGGCAACATCTTTTAACAGGATTGGGGTTCCCTGTTTGTTCACCCCCAACGGTATCTGGCGCAAGTCTTCCAACTCGTCAATATAACCCGTAGCTCGAACCATATATTCGGCTTCTGCCATTTCGATAACCGAGCCACCGACTTCCTGGTTGGCCATTTTAATCGCCATTCGAATTTTCTTTAACGGTAATCCATAAGCTCGTAAACGATCGGGATCCAACACGACCTGATATTGTTTAACCATACCGCCAATGGTTGCTACTTCTGAGACACCTTCAACCGTTTGCAATTCATATTTTAAAAACCAGTCTTGCAAACTTCTTAACTGCGCAAGGTCATTTTTTCCAGTCCTGTCAACGAGTGCATATTCGTAGACCCAACCTACACCGGTCGCATCCGGACCTAAAGCTGGACGCGCTTCACGTGGTAAACGAGTGGCGACCTGACTTAGATATTCAAGTACTCGTGACCGTGCCCAATAGGGATCAGTACCATCTTCAAATATGATATAGACATACGAATCATTAAAAAAAGAATAACCCCGCACCGTCACCGCACCAGGGACAGACAACATTGCGGTTGTTAATGGATAGGTAACTTGATCCTCCACTACCCTTGGTGCCTGACCTGGATAAGTCGTCTTGATAATTACCTGCACATCAGATAAATCAGGGATTGCATCTAGTGGTGTATTTTTTAAGGTAAATATTCCCCAGGCAATCAGGATTACGGTGAGCAGCAGCACCAGGAAACGATTCTTTAAAGACCATTCAATCAGTTTAACAACCATGTCTATTTACCTCGCATTTCATCGTGTTTCTGTATCGAGGTAATGACAAAATTATCTCCGATTTTTTCAATATCAAAATAGACTTTATCGTCTGATTTAAAACCATCCAGAACAATATCATCCGCAACATTTATATCCATGGTCATCGCGGGCCAGCCTAATTCAGGAATTGGGTCATGTTTCATGTTTATTTTTTTCTGCTCGATCATGACAGACTGAATAATACCTCGCACCGACCGGGCGGCATCGCTTTTTTTATCCGAAGTTGTTTTCATCTCCATTTCGTTTTCAGGTTTTGCAGTCATACGTTTCAGGCTGGCTTTTAAACTCGCCTCTGAATCCAGCAAAAATTGACCGGAAGTCACAACTACATCACCTTCATCTAGGCCTTTACTAATTTCTATCCAGTCACCGGATTCAATACCAATAACCACTTCTCGTGGTTGAAATCGTCCTTTACCCATTGAAAGTATGACCCGGTTTTGCGATCCCATAATAACGGCTTCACGCGGTATAACGATGATCTCTGACTTAGGTCCAGCATAGATTGTTACTTTGGCAAACATATTGGGTTTAAGCGATTCATCGAGATTATCAAAACGTAAACGAACTTTTAATGTGCGAGTCTTTTGGTTCAAGCTTGGGTAGATGTATTCAACTTTGCCTTTCCAGGTTCGACCAGGCAGATAAGATAAACGTACTTCGGCGGATTGACCTTCCTTTACCCAGTCAGCCTGTTTTTCAAAGACCTCGGCCAGAATCCACACGGAAGACAAGTCGGCCAAACTCAATACACGCTTATTCGGCATAACAAACATGCCTTCGCGTACATTCAGGTTATCAACGATTCCATCTTGTGATGCATAAATCTGAACATACTGTTTAACCTTACGACTTTGTTTTAAATTAGTTATCTGTTTATCAGATACACCTAAGGCAATCAGCCGCTCAGTTGATGCCGAAACCAAACGTCGGTTGCCTACACTTAATGCCTGTAGATATTCCTCCTGAGCAGTAACCAATTCTGGCGAATAAACTTCAAAAAGTAATTGGCCTTTTTTAACCCGTTCGCCTTCAGATTTCACTAAAAGTTTTTCAATCCATCCCTTTGTACGTAAATGAATATGAGAGATTTTATTTTCATCAAAATCCACATAACCCACGGTGTTAATACTACGCCAGAGTTTGTTGTACTCGGCCACCGCAGTACGTACACCCATATTATTTTCGATTGTTGGAGAAATTTTTACGGATAAACCTGCACCTTCATCATAAACAGGTACTAAATCCATTCCCATTGGTGATTTACCCGGACCATCGCGGCGATAAGCCGGATCCATGGGTGCGACCCAATATAATATCTTTTTCTCTCCGCTCATTTCCGCTTCTTCTTGTTCTTTTTCGACCAGATCCATTCCACAAATTGGGCAGTTACCTGGTTTATCCCGAACAATATTTGGATGCATTGGACAAACATAAGTTGGATCCATATGTTTTTCTGCATGTTCTAACGCCGTTTCTTTTTTGTCCTTCGTAGCAGAAGCCATATCCATTTTTTCTTCAGTCTGCTCAGAGCACGCTGATACTAAAAATGTTGCAACACTAAAGAATAAAATTAATATTGATGTTTTCATTTTGCCTCTCCTGCCAGATAAAGTAGTTTGGCCTGTGCTTGTCTATAATTTATTTGCAAACGGCTATGTTTTAAATTGGTCTCCAGCTCAGTAATGCGAGCCCTCATCAAAGAGGTGAAATCCCCGCGTCGACTTTGATATGCATACAGTGCAGCTTTAGCATTCTCTCTGGACTGGGGAACAATCGTCTTTTCATAACGTAGTAAACGTTCCTGAAGGCGATCCCACTTCGCTCGAGTCTGTTCATATTCGCTTTGCAGTTGACGAATCGTCTCTTCGCGAGCATCCATACTCGCCTGATACATCTTCCGGTTCGCGGCAACTTGTCTATCCTGTTTGTCTTCCGTGAACAGCGGTATATCAAAACTGACCATGGCTGAAGCAAAATCTGCACGATCAGATCCATCCGGGTTGGTACCATCACGAAAGCCATAACCCAACTCAAACATCCAGGATGGTTTGTAAGATTCTTTTGCCAGATCAATACCGTACTGGCGATTATCGACTTTTGCGTCTTCAATCATGATGATCGGATGAGTTTTCAGATCTAATGCATGCAAATTGACGCTTGCCAATTCTGGTAGCTCAAGATCGACTTGTGCATTAAATGCTTTGGCACCGACTAATTTAACCAAACGTGCCCGTATCTCCTGTTGTTTGGTTTTTATCGAATCGAATCGATCGTCCAACATATCCAGTTCTAAATCGGCACGGATAACATCCTGTTGATTTTGCATACCCGCTGCATATTGTGATTGGGTAATTCTGACTAGCTGCTTAAATAGATTTTTATTTTTTGTGACAATCTGTTCTGCACGCAACCAATAAACAAGTTCAAGGTACTCTTTACGTACCTGCATTATCAGCATTTTTTCTCTATTCAGTGCCGCTGCACTATTTTGCTGACTCGATGAACGCATTCTTTTTGATTTAATCTCAAGACTATCACCGCGCGGCAGCATCTGCTGAATCGCAATACGGGTTTGCGTCATAGGCTCCTGATCGCGCTTAAAGGTATCAGTAGGATAATTTAACAAACCCAACTTAAGTTTCGGGTCTGGCAAAGTATCAGCCGCAACAGATTTGTCTAAAAACGCCTGCGATTGGGCGCGTTTCATTGATATTACCGTGTCACGTTCAAGTGCAAGCTGTTCGGCCTGCTGCAACGTTAATGTCTCTGCCAATATAGTTCCGGTGGGCAATACTTCAGCTGAAACAACACCGGAAAAGGTACATAAACCCGCAATAAAGGTTGCGTTAACAATGTCTTTACAAATAGACATAGATTTCTCCAAACTATAATAAAATATTTATTATTATGGCGTATATATACGTATTACGAGCAAATACGACTAAATCATAGCGCCATTAATCTAAACGATTAAAGGTATTGTTATTGCTTAGCGTGGAGGTCTAAATAAGGAGGTCGAGCTGATGCCCGCTTGAAGTTGGTTTTGGATCTCAATGCAAGATTTACTGTAGAGTCGATGTGCGATTCGAAGCTGTGATATGAATACAGCCGTTGAAGTTGAGCTGGCACCGGTAACACAGGTTTTATCGGCACAGGCCTGCTCAGCACATTCCTGGGTTGAACAACAGTCAGATTTTTCTGTCATCGATGCCATGTGTAGGCAGTCTGATTTCTCACTCGGGAGGAGTTGAATATGCTGTTCATGTCTAGAGGAGGAGGATTTGCTAACGGAATCAACCACCACTGCGGCAGCCGTTGATATTTGCGCGAAAGCAATCGCTAATACCAACAGGTGGGCCAGGACTCGGATAGGTTGATAACGTCTAAACATAGGTAATAGTATAACGAATTTTCCTCTCTACACCATACGACTTTGGAATTAATTGAAAGTTCCTAATGGCATATTAATTTATCGGCCTTTTCCATAACGAGCTCGTCCGCGTGGGTAACCCGGCTAAAACATCATGCCAACAGGTATGTTCCAGTGCCTTATTGGAAGACTCAAGTTCTCTGTTCTTCTTCTCGAGTTCGGTTAAAATATCATTGAGTTGACCTGTTCGAGCCGCAACCTCTATTTCAAGTTTTTGCACTTGATCTTTGGCTTGCATACCCAGATTCCATTTCTCTTCCAGGGTGGATGCCATTTGCAGGACCGCAATCGAA
>CAMYMO010000402.1 GCA_947259425.1 uncultured Ectothiorhodospiraceae bacterium
ATGGACGGGTTTACGAAATCACATTTTTTACTTTAGCTCTGGCAACCGATACAACAATGGCCCAGGGCTACTTTAAGTATTCCAAATTCGCGGCGGCTCAGCAGATCGACCAATCCACTCGAATCGTATCGCCTGCCAGACCCGGGTAAAATACTCACGTACCTCGATGCCCTGATTGGCCAGACATCGGCAGACAAGCATGTCCTGGATTAAAGTCGTACTCGCAAGCCCATTATTAACTGAATTAACCGATCGCGCCAGTTCCAGCATGTCTTTATCTGCCCTGACGACGACCATCAGCCCCATGACCGAATAGTTTGCCATTCCCCATTGGGCATTGAGAAGCTCACTACCCCCCATTAAGGCTGAACGTTCTATCAACTCCGCTTTTCCTGCACGCCAAATCTCAAAGGCCTGACGGCAATAGCCAGAGTTGAAGATTTCTCCACTTGCCGGTCGTCCCAAACATAAAATCTCCCAGCCAGCAAACTTTGCCTGTGGTGCCAGGTCAACACGCGTGATGGAATTAACTTTGGCTTGATCAAACAAGATTGTATCTTGTGGTAGCCATTCTAAGACGGCATTGTCTGCAACGGTTAGATTTTGATGTTGCCGGGCATCACGATCATCACAACGATAGAACTTGGTCGACGCCGGTGTGGTCACCAGGGCATGGGCAGCGGATTGTACATCGACATTAATGGTCAGCTGATCACCCCCTACCACACCACCAGGGGGATGCAATAAATAAGTATGACAGACCTCGTCACCTTCAGGATAAAAAGGTTTTTGTACAACTAACGGACCAACATGTTCACGCCTGGCAATCACGGAGCGATTATTAGATTTTTTATAGCTTAACGAGAGTTCAGCCTGCCAGCGACGTTGATCAATTTTATTCGCGCTAACCAAACTCATGAAACAGTCCCTGCTAAAATGATACTGCCAACGACGATAGCGCCCAAACCCAATGAAGTTCTTATCAGGCGAAATAGCCCTGCACTATATAAAACAATAAATTTAGAAAAGTAACCCAGAACACCACCAAACAATAACATCGCGATGATCACACCCAGGCTAAAAATAATTAGATAGAGAAATCCGTACATCGGACGTTGCGTCATCGCAATTGGAATCAATGCCAATAAAGGGGCGGAACCCGCTAAACCATGCAACATTCCAACAAACAAGGCGGTGTGACTATGTTTATGTGAATGTTCGCTCGCATGTGAATGCCAGTGCGCATGCCGGGGGAGATTGTCGTGTTGATGATAGTGAAAATGGAGACGTCGGTGCCAAATGTCATACAAAACGAATAGCCCAATCAGGATCAATATCAGTGCAACAGCCCGCTCTGCATATAAGCTCAACGCTTCAGGAAAATTTGCACCCAGCACAAAAACAAACAGGCCAACAAGAAACAAAATCAAGCCATGACCACAGGCCCAACGTAAACAAAATTGGATATTGGTCTTTATACTGCGCTGATCCTGCTGAGATTGAGCCAGGTTGCTGACCGCCATAATATGATCCGCATCCAGGGAATGCAGCAAGCCTAAGCCAAAGGCTAACGTTAATAGCACCGGAATCTGGCTATAATCCACCTACGGCTCCTTATCATTGAGGTTATAGAGCGAGGCTTTGATTATAATGAGATGACCGCCAGACATGCAATGCCTGGACAGATAAGATGTGTTTACCAGTCAATAGCAAACATAGACTGAATTTAGCTTAGTTATTCCAATAAGTTTTCAAAATAGAATAAATACCGATATTTCTAAAAACAAATACCCACCCCGGATCCATCGGTTAGTGTTTTCATGAAAGCCACCAGGGCGTTGTAATCATCCGGGGCATTTAAGCCCAATCCGATAAAGCTACCAGCAGCTAACTCGTCGGCGATATTTCGATTAACCTCTGGCGTGATAAATTCATTCGCAACATCAATATCATAGTGTTGTACGACCTCTTCCTCTGGTACCATTGGGTTTGTTGTCCCATCTCCCGACGAACCTGAGCCACAGGCTGTTAACAAAATCACAGCAAAAACAGCACTCAACGCCGGTAAAAACCTGATATAACGCTAGCTACTTATCATTAAAAAATCGACCTTTTCACTTGAATAACAGGCCTATTTAAGTAAAACACAGTAATATACTTGTGGATATTCGGCTAGTTGATCTGGATTAATTTCAGACTCGATCGATTTGGGCTAAATATTCAGAGTGTGTTTGCGGTCACACTGACTGATCTGATACAGATTCATTCGATTGATCTGATTATCACGGTAAGAATACACCGCGATATGAATATCACTTAAATTTTATAATTTGCATAAAAAAGCCCGCAACAGCGGGCTTCGAAAATAGATTAGTTAAAACGTTCTATTTGAAATCAAATGTTTTAACACCGGTGATAAATACCTCTTCGTCATCACCTACACCACTATCTGAATCAATCGAAGTGACAGTAAGACTAAAATCGATACCGGCAAGGACTTTACTCACACCCAGTGAAACATCCTCTGCATCACTGTTAGCTGCATCGTCATTCAAGTTCCCGTAATGCAAATGCATATTCCAGTCCTGAGGAAAGGCATAAGAATATTTCAAATCAATATACGAATAATCTGTACCACCGTCTCTGTCACCAACATAGTAATACAGAAATAGATCCTTAAAGCCGGCACCAAAGAAAATCTCACTCGCGTCGGTCAAATTACTGTCGGTGTATTCATAGGCAATGTAACCGACATCGAATTTCACATTTTCATTTAATTTAAAGTTGTAACCCACGTATAAATCAACTTCAAAACCATCTGCCTGGGCAGCGGGAAAATCGACATTCGAGGCCCACGCACCGACATACAGACTTCCATCGTGTTCAAATTCGTTGGTAAAATCAACACCGCCCTGAATAGCGATATTATCATCCGTTTGGGTTACCCCTCGGAAAACATAATTGGTGGTCACACCGACATTAGCGGTCAATTCTGCCTGCGCGACACTGGCCAGACCCAACAAACCCACACCGAACAAAATTGATTGTTTAATTTTTGATTGCATGTCTAACACTCCTTAAGTTCATGCGCTTATAATAAACCTGTTTTGAAAACCCAGAAAATTTAGGTTAGATAAATTTTGGGCAATTATACCAGCTAACTCGCTGAATAATACGATTCACTGCACACAAATGGGGCAGAAAAAAGAGGTGAAATAATGAGCATAAACCCTATCGAAAATCTGGTTAATCAGGTGCTGGATAAGCTCCCACAAGGTGCCGATGCATTACGGGATGATATTAATCAAAACCTAAAGGTTGGCCTGACCGTGGCCCTGAAAAAAATGGAGCTGGTGACGCGTGACGAATTCGATGCACAAAAAGCCGTATTGGAGAAAACCCGTGAAAAACTGGCACAACTCGAGAAACAGGTTCAGGACCTTGAACAATCTTAACGACCAGGATCGCTTTAGCTAAGCGAAATGCGCCGGTGATTTTATCTTGGATGGAATAAAGACCAATAAAAGATCCCGCTATACTCGAAACGCTTGAGATCCTTGGCTCCGATCAATCTAACAATGATGTAGGATTAATCTTATTGTAACTTCAGTCATGTCCTACAGTCGTCGTTAACGCTATCCCGTATTATTCAACTTTATACAAATAATCCATTTCTTTGATGTTTTATCGCAAGGAGGCGAACGATGTCATTGGCCAATACCTATACGCGTGCCCAATCGGGAATTCATGCCCTTCCCGTGAATGTCGAAATCCATCTTTCTGGTGGCTTGCCTAAAGTTAATATCGTTGGACTGGCTGAAACCGAAGTAAAGGAAAGCAAAGAACGGGTTCGCGCCGCCATTTTAAATTCGCGCCTCGATTTTCCAACGCGTCGTATCACCATCAACCTGGCACCGGCGGATTTACCCAAAGGGGGTGGGCGCTTCGACTTAGCGATCGCCATTGGCATCCTGGCCGCCTCCGGACAATTGCCTGGCGATGGCTTAGATCAATATGAATTCCTCGGTGAGTTGGCATTAAGTGGTGAGCTACGCCCGATCAAAGGTGTTATTCCCGCCGCGATGAAAATGCGAAATAAGAATCGCATCCTGGTCATACCAAAAGCAAATTTAAATGAAGCGAGCCTGGTCAGTGATATACGCATTTTAGCCATCGAACATTTAATCGATATTTGTGGTCACCTCAGCGGCCAGCAAAAACTGGAATTCAAAAAATTTATACCAACGAATGCGAACAATAAACAAGACATAAATGATCTAAAAGACGTACAGGAGCAAGCGTACGCCAAACGTGCGTTAGAGATCGCAGCTGCGGGTGGGCACAGTATCCTATTCATCGGTCCGCCCGGCACGGGCAAGACCATGTTGGCCTCGCGTTTAACCAGTATCTTGCCGGATATGACCGAGCAGGAAGCGTTGGAAAGCGCAGCCGTTTATTCCATCGGCAATCAGGGATTTGATCATACGCAATGGATGCAACGTCCCTATCGCGCCCCCCATCATACCGCATCAGGTGTGGCCTTGGTCGGTGGTGGATCTTACCCACGTCCGGGGGAGATCAGTCTTGCCCACCACGGCGTTTTGTTTCTGGATGAGTTACCGGAATTTGATCGACGTGTGCTCGAGGTTTTGCGCGAGCCGATTGAATCGGGAAACATTACCATTTCACGAGCTGCACGACAGGCAGAATTTCCGGCACGTTTCCAGCTTGTCGCGGCAATGAATCCCTGCCCCTGTGGCTATCATGGTCATCAGAATGGGCAATGCCAATGTACCGCTGAACAGGTACATCGCTATCGAACCCGTATCTCCGGACCCTTATTAGATAGAATCGACATGCATGTTGATGTACCCAGTGTGAATTTTTCACAATTACAACAAACGGATAGCCATGAAGAAACGAGTGCCGAGGTACGGAAGCGAGTATGCGCCGCTCGAGAAAAACAACAACAGCGCAGTGAAAAACCCAATGTACAGCTGAGCAATCATGAACTCAAACAGGTTTGTCGACTCAATGATGAATGTATCGATCTATTAGAACGCGCCAGCGAGCAGCTTGGATTATCGGCCCGCGCCTATCACCGAATCTTGCGTCTGGCCCGAACGATTGCGGATATCGATCAAACTGAAGGCATTACTTCAGCGATCATTGCCGAGGCAATTAGTTATCGCCGCCTGGATCGACAGGCCCCTATGTTTACCCATTAATGAATAATATTAATTCATAAAAGTGTCACATCAGCTTAATCTATCGGTCATTGATGCCCTCTATGTTTCACTCAAGACGAAACAGGAGATAGAACATGACCCCACCCAATGTCGCTCTGGCTCGGTCGCCAAAGCAAAAGAAAAAATTCAGTGTATTCCTGGTAGACAATGAAGTCTCCAAGCGTGCCTGCCTTAAACTACGTTATGACATCTTTGCCGATGAATTAGGGGCAAACCTCCTCTCTGAGCAAGATGGAGTAGACAAAGATAAATTCGATGATCACTCACAGCATTTGGCTGTGTATGACAATAGTAGTAACGAAATTGTCGCAACGACTCGTCTACTCAATAACTCAGGCAGCATGAAAACGAATGGATTTTATTCAGAAACAGAATTCGATATCAGCAATATTGTAAACCAACCCTATCAATTCACCGAAGTAGGACGAACCTGCATTCATCCCGATTATCGTTGCAGTTCAGCCCTACCTATGTTGTGGCAAGGTATTGCTCGTTATATCGTTGAAAATAAGATCGATTATTTATTTGGTTGTGCCAGTATCCCATTTTCGAATGGGGACAAATATTTACGCAGCGTAATGCACCACCTGCGTGATAAACATTTTAGTCAGCCCGAATTACGCGTTTTTCCCCGCATTCCCGTGCGCATAGAAGATGCCGAGCCTTATGCTGACGATGCCATTTTACCAACATTGCTAAAGGCCTATTTACGTCAAGGTGCCGTTATTTGTGGTGAACCCTATTGGGATGCCGCTTTTGGTGTCGCCGATGTGTTTGTTTTGCTAAACTGTAAACAAATAACTGACAAATACTCGAACCATTTTATTAATCGAATCTAATCTATTTATCGGCACACTCCGCGCCATCTGGCGGGGAGTATACGTCTTTGCACACCTTAGTTTAGGCATTCTCATTACCAGCATCTTACGCACCGTCAATGGGCGGTTCTGGTATGCCTCTGATTTTGGACGTGCCATCGTCTTGTGGTGGACTAAAAATGTAAACCGGATTGTTGGTATCCGTATCGTTAGATACGGCGATGAGCCTGCACCACATGCATTATACGTTGCAAACCATATATCTTTTTTCGATATCATCGTCATCTCTGCAATTACGCCAACGACTTTTATTTCAAAGAATGCGGTACGCTATTGGCCGCTCATCGGCCAGCTCTCCTCACTTGCCGGGGTGGTCTTTATTAAACGTGGTAAACGCAGTTTGATTGCTCGAATTATCGATACTGCTGCCAAGGCACTTAACAGTGGGGGATCGCTCACCGTATTTCCTGAAGGTACGACCCACTTCAGTAATGAGCCTAAAAAATTTCATTCAGGATTATACCAGGCAGCGATCGATAGCCAGACACCTATCCAGGCCATTGCCCTGGCTTATATCCGTGATGGCGGTCATGATCGTGCAGCCGCATATGTCGAGGGCGACAATCTACTAATTACTTTATTTCAGATCATGGCGCGCCCACATACGAATGTGCATGTCTCATTCTGCCCTGTCACCGAACCGACTTTTGGTGATCGTAATGTACTTGCGCAACATACCCGCCAACAAATCATTAACGCGCGCAATTCTAAAATGTTTGTTGATACTCACTAATTCTCAATCGACTTGGGCGACATTTAAAAATTGAACTGCTTACACTTTAACATCGAAATCTCAAATGAGGACTATCTGAGTTACTACACAGGAGATGCTCAATCGATATCGGTGTTGGCAGATGATGGTCGACGGATCGAATTTCCCGCTATGCATTTACGTGAATTTGTCAGTCACTCGGGTGTGCAAGGCTATTTTGAATTATGCTTTGATGAACAAAATCGATTTCAGTCCATACGACGAATCAACTAATTCAATCAGTCTAATCAGAATTGATGGCCGACTCGAAGGTAGGCCTTATCCTCACCGATTACTGAATCCAGGCCGCTGGCCAGGCCTAAAGTCAGATGGAAACGCACACTATAAAAAAGATCCATTTCAGTATTGAATTCAAAACCGACACTATCGTAATAGGTCTCAGGATCCGAACGATCATCACCCCATACACCACCCGTATCAAAGAACACGGTACCATGTATTTGGTTAAAGCCAAATGGAGGTACCATCCAACCGTGCTCAATACGTGATAGCGGAAAACGATATTCAAATGAAACAAGACGCATATTTTTACCGATTAACTCCTGGCGCCCTTCACTGTAACCCCGCAGACTATAGTCACGTTTATTAAACAAGGGTTCCGGTGAAAAGATAAAGCCTCCGTGATCAGCGTAGAAATCCTGGATTCCACCAAGCCGAAATGGCTTGGTCGTATTACGGCCATGACCTTCGACTAACCGGAACGCCACAGTATGCTCACCAGCAATACGATAAAATTCACGCCATTCACCAACCGTGACCTGCCCCTTTCGATCGCTTTCACCGATGGCATCGGTATCTTCATAAACCAGACTCAATGCTCGACCGCCATTCCGGCTGACCGATAATGGATAACGTTGCGCAGAAGTATAGCGAATACCTATTGCGGCAATGTCTTCTCGTGTATCCGGTAACGGTGAAACTCCATTGGCAAGATAACGATCTTTCTCTCGGGTTGTTAATGCTGCGATATGTGTTGCAAAGGTACTGTCGACCGTATTAAATGGGATAATGATTTCTGCAATCGCCTGTGCATCTGAACGTATCCGATCGGTTTCGTCATTACTATTGATAAAAAGATCGGATGAGCGCGAAATACCGAAATGCAGTAAAGGCCAAAAGCCATCGTAAATATAATCAAAGGCACCATTGACCCAATTATTCTCAAAATCATAACTAAGTGATAACGCATACGAATGTCGAAATAATGCATCGTAATTTAAGGTTTGGAAACCTAATTCTGTTTGTTGATCGTCCACGAGGATTGTCGGTAACCACCAGGTCGGAGACATACTACTCCAGGGTGAATAGTCTTCGGCCTCTAACTGTGTTTCTGGCTGGGTAGTTTTATCAGCAATTGTTGTAGCCGTAGTTTCCGTTTCGATCGTCTCTATTGGAGTAGCAAGTAGAAAAGGACCCGCTTCTGTTTGAATACTCATATCCGTTTCTGCTACCACGTCTTCATGCTGCGGTTCATTATCAACCACAACTTCGGCAACATCTTTCATATGAAACAAATCAAAACCTTGTGGGCGATAACCCAGGTAATACAGTCCATTTGGTGTTAATGCTGGTGTAAATGCACCACTGATTACATTCGTAAGCTTTGAACGTTCATTCGTTTCAAGATTTAATTTATAGACGTTGTAGACACCATTATCATCCGATATATAGATGATCGACTGTCCATCCGCCAAATAGCTTGGTTGCGCCTGTAAAAATTTATCACGGGTAACCGCTATCCACTGGCTTTCCGCCACATCGAATTTTTCTATATTCCAGCCCAGGTCTTTACGCCAAACACTGGCGACAATATAATTTCCTGTTGGTGAATAACTGGGATGACTGATTTGCTCGCCTTGTTCGCCGGTCCATAATGTCTTTATATGTTTTGCGTTTTCGTCGAGCAATTGAAGGCTATTCACACCTAACTCATTATGCACGGCTATAATTTTATCGCCTGTATTTGTCCAAACTGCAAAACGAAACCGGGCACAATGTGTTAACCGATTAAAATCACCACCATCCAAATCCATTCGATAGATGTCATAGTATATTCGTGCATTACGACATCGTTCAGGCTGGCTAACCAGAATACCTTTTTCCTTATGGATATCGAGACGTGCACCAAAAGTGATGTCCCGTAATTTCTCAGGTGGCTGGCCCGCTTGTGATCGCATTAAGGCATGATGGCTTCGGCCATCAAATGCGACATAATAGGCTTGATCGTCGATAGCTTGTAAAGACTCAGCACTATAGCCGATATCACTCAAAGCTACCCCTTCGCGCACTCCCTCGGCTTTAACTTCTGCAATTAATGGATCATATTTTTCATGCAGATATTTTTCGAACTCAAACCATAAGCGATCGAGATCTTTGCCAAAAACATATTTAGTATTTGAATCTATTCGATAGGGTACAAAATTATCGGACAAACCTTCGACCAAAGACTTTATTTTCTTCTCACCATATTTTTCCTGAATAAATTGATGGTGGTGAACACCATATAGATAGGGTATTGAACCACTTGGCCAGGTACCGATAGGTTGATTGATCTGTCGAATCCCCTTTAGGCCACCTATCATTTCCATGCGCATCAACATATCAAAATAAGAACTTTGACCTCGTCCAATGCCTAGCTCGTGATCTGTCTCATAATAGGTTGCTAGCCCTTCGATATACCAATTCGGCTGGAACGCATTCGGGAACGCCACCGGGAATAAAAATGGGTGTCGACCAAGCACTTTACGCACACCTAATGGTGCACCACGGCCTTTGTCTAAATGAACAATGTGCAAGTATTCGTGGCGAAATACCAGTTCAAGCCAGCCATTGTGATCTTCCAGGGAAAATATGTCGTCCGGTGCGGCCAGGAATATATGGGTATTATTTCGAGGAAAGACCGTGGCAAAGCCGTTTGAGAGATCAAACTCATCGGTGAACACGACATGAGTTTTATCAACCGGTGTCCAGCTAAGAAATTCAGTAACGTCCTTATGAACCGAATTGGCCGTTGGTAAAAAATCACGAACCAGCTGCTCTTCACCATCATGAAAATGAAGGTAGAAATGCTCAGTTTCTATCGTCTCCCAATCAAGATTGCTATCATGGAAAAGATTGGCGTGAATAAGCGAAGCAAAAGACCACAAAATTAATGTGGTAATAAGCCATTTTATCATGGTCTAATTCGTTTTAAGTTTATGATTTTTCTTATCATATACCAAAATTCAGGTTATTGTCTTAGTTTTGTAAGATAACCAGGACACAGAAAAGACAACAAAATAGTGTGGATCGACAAATATGCTTTTTAGCCTAAAAATCAACCACATCCGGGCAAGCCGTTTATACATAGCTGTGGTTGCTGCACTGCTATTAGCCGTCAGCAAAGTAACGGCTGAGCCAAAAGAAACGGTCAATAAGCCACTGTTAGATTACCAGGGCACACAAATTATTATCGGCTCAGCTGCCCAGGTCTTATTAAAACAAAACACATCAAACACCTTACTCGGCTACTGTGCGAATAAGTTTAAACATTTGTCTCAAAGTGCTCATACAGCGTCGCACGATTGGCAGCAAAAACACGCCAAGATCGTTTTAAAAGCAAAAGACATCAATCGTTATGTCGCCAAAATAATCGAAACACATGAGTCCAGTTTTGCTGCCGAAAAATTTCAGCTTAAAATCGATTCGCAAGTATATGACAGTGCTCAAAAATTTAAAAATGAGATGATCGATAAGAGCCGCAAACAACAACATTACCTTTGTAACCGATTGATCCTGTCAACCGCGATGGGGGAATGGGATCTAGTTAACACAATCCCTGAACATTACCAGCGTGTTAATCAATTCAAATTAAAAGAATAAAGTCAATATCGACATTGATCTCAGTTCGATTAGAATAGGCTTTTAAAATGTAGTCGCCGATGTCTAATCAACTAAACTCAGAGCAAAACAGAGCTGTTCAACACATCTCCTCACCATTATTAGTCCTGGCAGGTGCTGGCAGTGGTAAAACGCGTGTGCTAACACAAAAAATTGCTTATCTAATTAATCATAAGAATTACGATCCGAAAACCATTGTTGCCGTTACCTTTACTAATAAGGCCGCGCGTGAAATGCAATCAAGAGCCGCGCAATTACTTGATGAAGTAACCGCCAAATCAATACACGTCTCTACATTTCATACACTCGGTTTAAAGTTAATTCGAAACAAGCCCGCCATTTATGATCGTAAAACTAATTTCAGTATTTATGATGCAGGCGATAGCCTGTCTTTAATCAAGGATATCATGCGCCGTGACTATGGTGATCCCGGTAATATGGCTGAACGCGTACAATGGCAAATAAGTGACTGGAAACAGCAAATGCTGACGCCGGAAGACGTGAACCGGGCACAGTATAGTGATCCGGTTTCCCTGACAGCGAGTCAGGTTTACACCAAATATGAAACCGCACTAACCACGTATAATGCGTTCGATTTTGATGATCTTATCTTTAAGCCGGTTATTAAATTAAAGACCGATCCCGAATACCGCCACGAAAAACAATTGGCCATCCGCCACCTGCTTGTTGATGAATACCAGGATACCAATCTATGCCAATTCGAATTTATTAAATTATTAAATGGTGCGCATAGTACCTTTACGGTCGTGGGTGATGATGATCAATCGATTTATTCATGGCGCGGGGCCCGCCCGGAAAATTTAACCCAATTGCAACAAGATTTCCCGGATTTAGAAGTTATTATGCTGGAACAAAATTATCGTTCTACCGGTAATATATTGACGGCGGCAAACCACTTAATTGCAAATAACCCCCATGTATTTACGAAAAATCTCTGGAGCCAATTCGGACCAGGTGACTCAATTACCCTGTTTAGTTGCCAGGATGATGAACGCGAGGCCGAGCAGGTTATTGCGGATATGCATCATCATCAATTCCAACATCGTACCCAACACGGCGATTATGCTATTTTATATCGTAGTAATCACCAATCACGTCTGTTTGAGCAGCAATTGCGTGAGAAAAATATTCCTTATTATTTAAGCGGCGGACTATCCTTTTTTGCCTATAGTGAAATTAAAGACGTCATGGCTTACTTACGCATCGTCACCAACCCAGATGATGATAATGCGCTATTACGTATCATTAATACGCCAAGACGCGAACTCGGTACCAACAGTGTCCAGAAATTTGTCCAGTTTGCTTCTGAAAATCAATTACGACTCGTTGAAAGTATGCACCACGATGCACTCGAAAAAGCATTAGCGCCTCGTGCCTACAAACGTATTTGTGAATTACGTGATTGGCTGGGACATATGAATCGACTGGTTGAGACAGATTCAGCTGACACCTTATTTCTAAAAATCATAGGTGATCTGGATTATGAGGCCTGGCTACAAGATACCATCCCAGATGAACAACAAGCTATGCGTAAGATCGGTAATGTGCATGATCTACATGAGATGATTAAAAGAATTGCAAATAAAAATCCGGACAACAGCCTGTCAGAAATTGTAACTAAACTTACCTTAATCGACTTACTCGATCGCGATGACAATGATAATTCAGGTAACAGCGTCAACTTGATGACCTTACATGCGGCAAAAGGTCTCGAGTTTCCCTACGTCTATTTGGTTGGTCTGGAAGAAAATATCCTTCCCCACCGCAACAGCATTGAAGAAGAAACAATAGAAGAGGAAAGACGTTTAGCTTATGTCGGCCTCACTCGAGCACAACGCAAACTTACCATAACTTATGCGATGCAACGTACTCGATTTGGCAATACGGATAAAACCGAACCAAGTCGATTTATTGAAGAACTGCCTGCGGAAACACTGCAAAAGCGTGGCGTACACAGCGACCTAACCGGTGAGGAGCGGATCGAACATGGTACACAGCAACTCAGCCAGTTGCGGCTTTTATTAAATCCAGAATAAAAAAAGGCCGCCATATCCTGGCGGCCTTTTTCACCGTAAATGAAGAATCTAATTACTTACTGTTGCTAATCATGTGATCAACAATGGCTTTGACTTGATCATCACTTAAGCTGGCATGGCCACCTTTAGCAGGCATGGCACCTTTACCATTAATCGCATTCGTATAGATTCCATCCCCTTGAGCAATTCGCGCTTTCCATGCGGCTTTATCACCCAGCTTAGGGGCACCGGCTGCACCGGTCCCGTGGCATGCAAAACACTTGGACTGGTACTCAGCGCCCGCATCAAACGCACTAGCGGCTGCCGGGGCTGCGGCTGCGCCAGCCGTACTTGGATCAGTATTTACCATTCCAACCGGCTTAATAGATTCGTCTATATTGGCCTTTACTCGTGGATCGACCTTAGCTTCGGTATCATCATCGCTCGATACCAGATTAGCAGCCACAATAATAATCACAAAAAACACACCTAGGCCGACAATCACCATGGTCAGGGTGCGGTAAAAATCAGAATCAGCGCTCACATTTCACCTCAAAAATATAACTTATTGATTTATAGACTACTTTTTTGCAGCCACCCAAAAATTTTGCGTAGTATACCCGTTTCACCAAGCGGTTGAAACGTTACATACTATATATATGTATATACCGCTTATCTGCCAGTCGAATAAACTGGCTATCAATAATTAAATAATGAGTTAAGGCAGTAAGCACCAGCTGATTTAACGTTTAGGTACGACCTTTATTCCCCGATCTATCTGTAATCACATCATCAAAATTAACCGAGTCTTCGTATTTCTGGTAAATCTTTGAATGTTGTTTACACAAATGTTCAATTGACTCGGATAGATTAGCAATTTCATCATTGCCTTTACAATCAAAGCCAGAACAGTCTGTTTTGCCCTGGTTTACCTCTTCAACAAGCCTATTCGTTGTCACAATACGTTTGATGAAAATCTTGCGCACGACAACATTTAAAACGATGAACAGCAGCAGGAATGAACCTGAAATAATTGAGATTAAAAGTAGAAATGTTTCGTTGGCGCGATTAACCGGTAATGACAAGGGTACACTCACAATCTGGCTTCCCACCACTTCGTCCATACGCCAACCAAAACCATTTGCCGGTCCATATAGTTTGAGCATAGTCTCTGGGGCATCTTCGATAACGCCATGACATGTTAAGCAACCCTGATTTTTGATCCGGATCGGGCGAGCGAGATACAAGGTTTTGCCCATTGGGGTATCACGTACTACCGTCATTTTTTTCAACTCACGATTATTTCGAAATTCTGAAATAATATCCGCTTCCCAATCAGCGGCTCGATCACGCGGATTGGTTGGGTTCAGTGTTGCCTCTTTATAGCGATATTCAGGATGATTTTCCCGCAATGCATTAAAGTTTTGTGTCGCGGCATAGGATGGTACTGATTGAGGTAAAAAATTTCGCTTATTTTGCAGCGCAAGTAAGGGTTTAATTTCCTGAATGGTGTATTTGCGCATGGCAAGACCCGCTTCCATCAATATAGAAGCATGCTTGATGACTTCATCCTTTGCATGTTTATGTAAAATAATATACGAAAGCACGCTTATTATAAGCAAACATATCACCAAGATAGTGATTAACATAAAATTATATTTAGTTGCTAACTTCATAACTCTAATTCCCTTTCTTACAGGATTTATATTCCTGATAAGCTTCATTAAAACCTGCTAATGCAATATTTTCCGTATAGGTTTGCGTCGCCGGATAAGTAGGCCAAAATCGCAATTGTACTTTCGCCATATCACTTTTACGCAACTGACCTAAAAGTTGAGGCAGTCCCTTTTTGATCAATACCGTTTGATCATTTACGACACTGTCAGCATGCACCAAAGAATTGCCTCCCACCTGGATACCTATATCTTTATAGCTTATATCGATATTAGACTTCGTCACCAGGTGTAACTCATTATTCAAGAGCCTTAGCTTTAATCCCGTATTATCGTGCCCATCATAAAAATAAATTTTATTTGATTCTAAAACACATGCCCCATCATATTTCAGAGCATTGCGAACATCCCATTCTATCTTTGCATGATCTAACGCTTTGCGTGGCTTAGCACCTGGGTATATTGAAGCTACAACGACTTCCTTTTGCTTGCCCTTACCATCATTTAACGGCCTGGATTGGTCTACGGGTTTTGTTGAAGTCAAAGATTCACTTTTATTCGAGGCCGATGACTTCTCGACTGATTTAGCATTAGAATTTGTGTTCTTATTTGTTACGACGATGGGTTTTTTACTGACGGTCGTGCCTGAAGCCGATTTCTTGTTGGCATCCACAGATTTTTTCGGTTTGCCCGTGGTTGAGCTCTTTGATTTCGCTACCGTGCTCGCCGATGAGGAACGAGCGATTGATTTACCTTTTGACTTCCCTTTTGCTTTTGCTTTTGTAGCGGAACTCGAAGAAGCGCGGTCAGCTTTGGCAATTTTTGTACTCGATGTTTTTTTACTTTTTTTGCTGGCAATTGCAGATTGATAGCCGGAGCGTTTATAGCCGATTTTTGTAGAATTCTTGGTGTATGCGCCAATATTAATTTTTTGGCCATTCGCGCGGCCTTTGACTCGCCCTTTTGCCATTGCACGAGAATTTGATTTAAGCCGAAAATTGTTTTTATTTACATTTTTAAACCGTGCACTGCCGACATCGGAATGCAGGTCGTTATCAGAATATTTCTTCCACTGCACTAACGAAGATAATTTACGGTTTGTATTATATAAGCCATTAACGATAATGGGTTGTTTGCTAAATAAATTATAATCCATCGAAGACAAGCTAATGGGTGGATCATCATAGGTGAACACATCGGCAATGAATCCTGGCTGATTTTGAGCGCGGTCGAATATGTTATTCCAGATAGTGATTTGCCCCATACCAGGTTGAGTTGCCTGCAGAGCACCGACAGAATAATCGACAAAGATGTTATTTTCTATTGAGACCTTATCAATCGTTCCGCCTTCAGGGATCAATTGCACGGCCAATTCTGAACTTTTAATTATATTTTGGTTTAGGGTAATATACCGAATACTTGCCCTATCAGAATTTGATACTTTAATTGCGTATTCTGCATTACTAATAAAATTACGTTTTATTTCAATTTTTCGTCCATTAGCCTTAACAAAGATACCCGATGTTGAATTTGTAATATCATTATTTTCCAGAGAAATATCTTCAACATTATAAAGTTTGATGCCAGCAGCATTTGCAGAATAAGCACCATCTTCAATGTCGTTTATTTTATTGTTCGCAATCTTACTGCGCACAACGTTTTTTAGTCGAATTCCATCCGTGTCCGCTGCCGCATAGGGATTACGCACCTTCGATATCGAGTTATTCTGGATCAATAAATCCACAATGGGCTGGTTTGCTGTGCCTTCAGCGACGATTCCCGCCACACCAGGACGAACAATCTTAAACCCATCTATAACGATGTGACTACGGCCGGTAATCGAAATCGCTGACTGGCCAATACCTTGCCCATCCAGTATCGCCGCATGCCTTGGCTGAGACACAAACAGAATTGGTTTGCCAGGCTTGCCTGAAGACGTCAGGTTAATGATCGGCGCACCAGCGGCACGTTGATAGGTACCCGCACGCACGACTATGACATCACCGGGTGAAAACCGTTTTTCGGTCGTCGGATTGAGCGACGACCAAGGCCGCGCCTGAGTACCTGAATTGCTATCATTAGCAGTCGGATCATTTTGATCGACATAGTAGATCGCCGCATGGGCGCTACCAAATGGGCAAAGAATGAATACAACAACCCCAATAATATTCCGGTTTAAAACCGTGACTAACTTATTCATATTAACTTCCCTGAAATACACCACACCATGACTTAGTTTTTATAATTATTTTTTACTAAGCATTTTTATAATATGTGTTGTTATATAAACACTATTCTTACGGATCATAGATTAGCGAAAGCGAAAAGGATATTCCAGACGCAGAGACAAAAGAATTCAAAATATTTTTCTGAATTGAGTTTACTATCGAAAAGTGTGCTGCACTTCACACTTTTGTTCTCAGAAACAATAAAAAAATGAAGGTTGCTTGAATTTAAATTTATAAACTTTTGTTACATGATCAATATCGTTGTTGACTGTAGCCAATTTTATTGAAGTTATTTTCCACCTTGGTAAGGATTTAGCTCAACATAACCCGTCATCATTTCGGCCATCGACATCTTTTTGTAGCCTTTTGGAACCTCAAACAGCGATTTTTTAGGAGTCTTTGCTTTAATATTACGCAACTCGATTACTTGGCCTTCAATATTCTCTTTTAGCACGAGTTGCATTTTTGGATCAAAGAATTGATAAACAACCACGCCATCGGTTGGATGTAAACAGGCCCATTTTTCGACTTTGCGTTTCTCATAGGTTTCAGTACCCGTTTTTTTAGATTTCTCAAAGCCATCACAAGGCTTGCGCGATAAAATACCACCTAGTTCTTCATCCACTTGCATATTGGGATTTTCCTCGATCACCACGTAGGCCTTACGTTTCAGATCGATAATCATGTTTTTATCATCCTTAAAACGGTATACCGAGATAATCTTAGGCATCGGCGAATCAGGATTGGATATGCCTTCAACTCGAATACCCGCTTTAGCCATATAGACCCGACTTTTTGCGACTTTCTTTGGCAGCGCTTCATTAAATTCTAATTGTACTGCGGTGAAAGGTTTTCCGCTCCAAGAGGGTGCTTCAGCATGACCGAATGAACTAAAAGATAAACAGGCAGCTGTTATGACAAAATTTAACTTTACTCTTTTCACGTGAAGTTCCTTAATCTAGTTGATGCAATCAGTGTATCAGATGTTTTGACTATGCCAATATTAAAATAACCTTTGTGTGAGTCAATTAACAACTCTTTAACCACAAATAGTCAGGCTAATTGACGAACACACACAAGACCTGAAATTGTAAACGTCACGCCACAAACTGCATCCCCCTATTTAGGGGTGATGGAAGGCCTAAATTGTGCAAAAACAAGGTATTTTAATGGTTAAATTTTAATTCAGGTTTTGACTGTATATCCCAGATTTTTCCACCAATATACAACCGATCCCCTGTCGGTGAAAAAAGCAGACTCTTTACCCCATTATAGTGTTCACCCCATCCAAACGTAACGGCTCAAATGATTTGCAGTCTGGAATAGACCAGAAATAAACAAGGAAATTATGATAAGTCGAATGCAGTTGGGTGAAAAGGAATGCATACTCCAAACCTGTCCATCCAAATTAGAATGGCATTATTGGCCATCGTTGGCTTTGTATAAACTATAGCTATAAGAATGAGTTAATCATATATAATCATTTTAATAAATCTGTTTTCAACAATCCCCTCCTGCTTTCATTAATTTTCCTTTATGACTCTCTGAATAATTCCATAATTTCCAACACACGGTTGGTGGAGTGGTATTTGTTTTTATAGTAAGCGTGATATGGTGATAACGTTTAGATGCCAACTTCAGGATATCAGGTGGTATTAGTGGACGAACTTTCAATTCAAAAGGCCCGATAATTTTTTCCTCTATTGATTCCTCTTTGTTTGACGCCTTGACCCAACTCACTTCTAGTTCTTCGGGGACGGTTGGGGAATAGCGACTATTTTTTGTATTAAGAATGAAGATTTTTAAAGTTTTAATCTTGGGGTCTTTATTTTCACTAATGGACCAATTTTCATTCTTTGATTGCGTCGTCTGCTTTGTTATATTTGCCATTGCTTTATCATTAATATTCGCACTTGTATTTTTAAGATAGGGATCTGACATACAATCCCCGCCTTGTTGTAGCGTGATATTCCTTGGTGGCGAGCTTTTATAGTCACCCAGACGCCAACAAAAAGTAACTGGTTTTTTACCTACCAGAAACATTAACGATAAATCATAACCCACTTCATGGCTTTTATTCAGCACGTCGGCAGGGATACGCGAACGAACTTTAATTGTATAAGGACCTTCGATATCACCGCGGTAAAGTGCTTGCCCTTGCTGAGGCAGTTTACGCCAAGTTACTTCTACTTGCTCAGGCACTGGATCTCCAGAATCAGGCGCAAAAGCACCAATATGCCAGGAACCAGAAAGATTCCATGTATTTCTGTTAACAGGTGAAACTTCTACCGAACGATAGAACAATTGTTCTTTTGTATCGCTACGAATGATCTCAATTGCATTGATGGTCTTATCGACCGTGTTCTGGACGTTATAAATAACTTCCTCACTTTTGGCTGTTGCAACAACAGCATGACTGCTACCCAAGTAAATAAATAATGTGAGTAACTTAGAGACTGCCTTATTTAGCCGTTTTAAGCACATTAACAATCCCCCCCTTGCTGAACGTAATATGCTCCAGGTTTGGGATGTGCTGAACGTTCTAACCGCCAACAGACCAGGATTGGAAGTCTTCCAACAGAAATACCAATTTTTAGTGTGTGGGCAGGTTTTGATGCTTTGCGAATAATGTCATCGGGTATTCTGTTACGAAGTTTCACAGGGTATGGTCCAACTGGCATTGTCATCTGCCAGCTAACCATAAGTTCATCTGGTATATACTTTTCGACCTCCTTGTCGAAATAGACATTGGTTCCCATTGACGGGCTAAAATGCGGATAAGACTTTAGTCGTTTCTTTTTATAAAAGCCATCAATGTTGACATTGGTGACTTGATCATCTGAGATATTCCATGCGCCATAGCCAACATTTACCCGGCTAGTATTCATGTCTTCACAGCCCGATACAATTACAAACAAAATTACGACTAAACAAAAGCGTATATTTTTTCTCTTAAAATTCACGACTACATACTGAACCCATAGTTAGCACTTAGCCAGGCATTATACGCATTCATATCAACTGTTCCAAAATGATTGTCAGGTGGATTATTTGGGCAATTTCGTCCATTCCTATTACATTGACGACTCGGTTCCTGGCGAGTGACCGGTGTAATAAACTGTAGACTGTCCTGATTTGTCATACCGGATATCGGTGCATAACTTTGCATCGGTGTATCTATGCGTGGTGGGCACTCGCCTCTCCTTTGCTGCACCCTAGTGCACCTCAAGTCAAATGGATTATCCGCCGCATTCGGATAACGAACTTCTCGATCATCTCCTCCAGTCAGATTCCAGGGAAACTCGGATCGTTCATCATGAACGATTGGGTTTGTCACTGTACGATAGCGGCTGTCTAACTGATCTAATCCGACCCCAGCATCCCTGGCCTGTTGCACCATCCAGTTCAGTGCTACATCGGATAGATCACCTCCATCATACGAATCACCATTAGCGGCTGTTTGTGGATCATTTGGATCACCATTATAGCCTCCGCCAATATCTGCATGTGCACCAACAAAACCACGTTCGGTTCGATTAGATGAGAAACCAAGCTCTTCAACGCTCGGCTCGATTGATTCGAGCGGAAACTCGTCACGATGTTCATTAACTGCAACGGCATGCGATGCGTATTGCACGGCCTCAGGAATCCCTAATCTGATACCAGTTGGGGCTATACTCTCAACGGTATCAAATAAACCCATAAAACGAACCTCGACAGCAACACAGGCACCATCGACACCAGGTAGGTTTCTAAAATAACCAGAGTTTGCACGATCAACGACAAAGTTCACAAAGTCTCGTGCAGATGCAGCGCCGCGTGAAAACCCAACCACATCTAACGTTATCATCAATGGGTTATCTCGACTGATGTTAGCCTTACCTACCACGTCAACTTTTGTTTGAACATATGTATCAAGATTTTGCAGTTGGGTGTTTCTCCGGTCAATCATTGATCCAGCAAACGCGCCATCCCACGTTGATGCATTTTCACCCACGCCTGGAATATAATAGGGTTGGTCTGCACCTATGTCAATTAAACGTTGATCTGAATCATCGTTATCCTGATAAATCTCTCTAAATATATTCACATTGGTATTATCATTTGGTTCATTGAATGTCCCATCAAATGCAAACAGAATTAAACCAGTGGGATCAATATACTTAAGTGGATTGTTTTTAACATAACTATAAGTGTTAATACCTGCACGTAAGCCTAATGGATCTGAAGTAAGGTACTGACCACGCTTAGGATCATAATAGCGTCTGTCATTGTAATATAGACCGGTTTCTTCATCTTCGTATTGACCGGGCAGTCGTAGTTGAAGTTTATAATTCAAATGCCCATTGCTAATAGCTGTAGTACTCGTTTTATGTAAACCTGTCGCTTTAATCATTTCACCGAAAGGACTATAGCTTGCCTGCCAAATTGGCGTTGCATCTGAATCGGTTGCCAGTTCAGGTGCACCAAGATGATTCGAGTGCAAATACACGACTGAATCTTGTTCTTGATCGAATAGTTGATTGATTTCGGATCCTAACCAGGTTAGCCAAACCTCTGCACCACTTTCTATTTCTGACGCAAGCGGTTTACCTTCGGGGCTGTCGATAACTGCGATAGGCTGTTTTGCAAAATAGATGTATTGTCGTTTAATCTTACCCTTTGCATCTAACTCAGCAATCAGCTTCCTACCTTCATACAACATATGCTGCGTTTGTTGTTTGCCATTTATCATCGCAACTTTACTGATTCTTTCACCACGATGGTTATAACGGTATGTTGCTATAACATTTTGATCGTGACTCACTTGAGTTAATTGGTTACGTGCATTCCATTGATATTTTCTATCGCCTTGAAGAATCGGCCGTCCCGCAGGATCATAGCTAATCGACTGTTTATCCTTCAGTTTGGTTCCGGATAATATAGATTTTGCGCGGTTACTTTCTCCCTGGTAATGTACCTTGATCGAGTTCCCCGTATCGCTCAGGCTTGGTATGGCTTTTTGTGCTAAAATTCGGTTTCCAGCATCATCATAATAATAACGCCACATTTTAAGATCTTGTGATTGATTATTTTTGTTCGCAACAGGTTGTGTGACTACATTGTCAATCTGAACAGTACTATCTTGTACTGCGATGATTAACTGATCATGCATGTCATAGATATAACTTTGCTGTTGTACACCCATTACGTCATTGGCTGAACCTTCACTCTTTGTATGGCGCAGGTTCCCAACTTTATCCCACGTATAACGATGGTCAATTATTGCTGCTGGATCCTTAGGTAGATGCCAAGCACTTGGTAATGGTTGTGCAATAGGAATGGCTTGCTGAACTTGAGATTGCTCAGGAGATACAATGTCAGCATGGGCTGAATTAATACCTAAAAATGGTAGCAAGTTATCAACATTAGCAATGCTGTTGCGTGGTGTTGTCGTCTGATTTGGCAATCGATGGACAATACGCGCCAACACACCTTCTGAACTGCGTTGCATACGAGCCTGGATACCATTGCCATAGGTATAACCATTCAGGCCAACTAGATCACGCGTAATATTTGAAACAATAGTTTGTGGTGAGGATACGCGATTTAATTGCCGCTCTAAAGCTACAAATTGATTCTGGCCATTTTTTTGGTAATTTAAAATACTACCATCCGGAAGGGTTTTGCTTTTCAGTTGACCAGTTATCTTGTCCCAGCTATAGCCAGTGACATAGGTTGCTTCTGTACCATCAACTAAGGTAAGCGTAATACTCTTACGAATCATACGCTGCGCTTTATCATACTCATAACTTTCACGTTGATTTGGGTGATCAACTGCTATAAGTTTTTTACCTTTATAATGAAAAGTAGTTTTGAGCACAGCTTGAGTTGGATCAGCTGATATTATTTGTTGAGATAACAACTTGCCCGAAAAATCATAGGTATATTGTGATTTATTTCCTAATGCATCGACGGATTCAATTAATCGATTGGCAACATCGTATTTCTTGCTGCTTGTACCACTATCTGGTGAAGTGGTTTCAAGTCTGCGGCCGAAATCATCGACCACAAACTTGGTCACTGCACCATTCGGAGTGGTAATTGACTGAGTATTCCCACGTGCATCATTTTTAAACACGGTCTTGGTTTGTTGGTGAGTACCCACTGCCTCAAGAACATATGACAAGTCACCATAAGGTTCATAAGCATATTTTCTAACACGACCGCGAGAGTCCGTCAGCTCCTGCACGAGTCCCCGTGAATTATATTCCAGTTTACGAACCGCGCCATTTGGATCCGTGCTGGTTATTAAACGATTCTTCGAATCATATTCATAGGCATAAGTCTGTTTTAAGTTAGCAGTCCGCTTTACTGCATGGGTAAGATTTCCAGAAGCATCATATTTATAACCTTCAAACATACCAAGGCTGCGCGCAACCCAAGTATTTCTACCTGCGTTATCATAACCAAACTTGGTTAATGGTTTATATATACCATCACTCGTGACACCGACTTCAAGCAATCGTCCATTTCCACCATACTGGTAAGATTGAACTACGCCATCGCGGTTTATCGACTTAAGTCTATTTCTAGAATCATAGCTATACGTTGCTTTATTACCACCTGCGGTTATCACCTCATCAACTCGTCCGTTTTCATCATATGAAATTGAACTACGTTGATCACCAGGTAGAACAATTGCCGTGACATAATTTTTTTGATTACCATATTCAAAGCGGGTGATGTCACTATCAATTGGGCTATTGGTTTTTCCATTTGCTAACGGCCCATCAATCTCCGTGAGAACACTTTGCCCACTGATCTGTGTATAAACATATTTACTAGTTCTGGTTACAGGTTGTGCTAAACCAACCTGTGCATTTTTGGATTTACTAGCAGGAATCCAGCCTTGTTCTGTTGCTTCAATAACTTGTCCGTTATTATTGTATTTATAACTTGCAACATATTCTTTGTCTGCAACAACACTCGGCCGTCTAATACTAGTCGGTTTATTATCTTTTCCTGTATACGTATGCCTGAATAATAGCTGTTTATTTTTTCCATTAACTGTCCTTGATACTTCTTTCAAACGGCTAAGATCATCATAGGTATAATGTGTTGTGACACCTGATTTCTTTGTTAGCCTTGTCAACTGATTACGTTTATTATATTTATATTCAGCACCATCAGTTCTACAGCTTGAACAACCAGGGCCCTCAATGCGAGTTACAACCGGGATATTATTTATCTTATCTGTAAAGTAATGGCTTGTGACACCGTTAGTATCAGTAACCAGTGTTCGGCCCTCTTTAAACTTCAAAGATACTTTTCCAACACCATCCGCATGTGTGCTAAGTATGCCGCGTCCTTTATCATCATATGACCAGGTAGCAAAGCGAATACCTCGAGCATCGGTAATACCCGTCAGATGGTGAATATATTTTGGATTTTCATAATGATAACGTCGTGATGTATCGTCTGTGTAGGTCACAGTTGCAAGATTACCAACTGCATCATAAATATATTTAGTACTATTGCCATCAGGCTCAATAATATTTTTAATACGATTATTTGGGTAATAAACAAAGGCTAAAGCACGATCTTGTGGATCTTTTACTTCTAATATGCGTCCCTCGCTGTCATAAGTAAGAAAAATAGTTTCTCCTGATTGTGCCGTGATGTAATTTAACCGTCCTTGACGATCAAAGTTTAATTTCCGACCTGAATGCCAATGCCACGTCGCGGTGTTACCTTGCAGTTCTAGCCAGCCATCACTATAGACCTTTGCTAATACCAGATTGTTATTATTTGCATCACGCTCACCGAAGACAATTCGACGCCCGTCTGCCTGGTCAATGTATATAATATTATTGTTTATACGCTTTAATTGAATATCATAACTATGCCGCCAACGATAACCTAAGTTGCCACGATGAGGACTCTGGCTGTTGTAATGACGTACAAATTCCAGACCCAATTTACCTGGCAGTGAAGTGATATCAACTTCTTTTTGATATTTATTTCCAGTGACTATATTTATCGGGTTGCCTGCAGCCGTTGCAGCAACATTAGTTGATTGGTTACCTGCACCACCACCACATGATGTCGGATCACCCACATCACAAGTACCTGATTGTTCACAAGCATTAGCAGTATTATCAGGTGGAGGGGACACCGGCGGTGGATCAACAGGCGGATCATCCGCGGGTGGATCCCCACCTTGATCTGGCAATGTGCCTGTATCACCTGTCTGATCCCCACCGCCCGTATTACCACCGCTGGTATCCCCTCCACCTGTGTTTCCACCACCGGTATTACCACCCCCCGTGTCATTACCACTACCACCCGAGTTGTTACCTCCTCCGGATGCCTGACCGCCGCCACTTGCGGTCGAGCCTACATCCACGGGCGGTACCGAGGTATTCCCATCACCATCGGGCATCGCATTCGATTGCATACGCACCGTTGCCATTGCCACCACCGGTAAACGGGGTGGATCCATATTGTAATACGCGGCATTCATTGCATTCGGATCACCGATCAGCATCGCCCACGCAATTAATTTATTTACAATGGGGACCGTCAGTTTGTAACCGTAAGTCACTTCGATCTTTAGAATATTTGCATCTTGTAAACTTAGGCCTGAGTTGTCTGAGCGCACATGACTTTTATGCAATAAATGCTCATTGGGAATCTGGACCTGACCATTTTTCGTGACCGTTAAGTTTTCGTCATTAAAGGCTTCCTGACTCGGGCTGATGATATTAATGCTATCGCCGCCATTTAGACCACTGCGCAACCCATTTTGGACCGTGATATCGGCGACCGCCTTCCCAAATGAAACTAATATGTCTGGCCCACTTTGTCCGCCACCATAAAGTGGAACAACATTTCGTGCAAAGGCATTACGCATACCATTACTTTGATATATGTCCCCCCGTTGTGCGTTATATAACGCACCGGCACGCGCGGCCTCAAAAGTCGCGTTATTGATCACACTCTTGGCGTT
>CAMYMO010000403.1 GCA_947259425.1 uncultured Ectothiorhodospiraceae bacterium
ATAAAAAAATTGACCGGCATCGGCCCTAATGTGACTTCACGCTGCTTACCCGTCACTTTGAGTATCAGGTGTGTCTGCACGTTCATCGGGATGTTATCCGTTATTTTTCTAAACACCTGAATCTCAAGTTTGTCACTTTCGGCCTTGCCTTCATCCAGGCTGGACTTACTCAACCACAAGCGATGTTGCTGATCAATGACCGGGAACGGATTTGATTTTCCATTCAGAGAAAGTGATACCAACCCGGTTGAAGGTGGCAAAGGCAGGGTTTCAGGTAACTTAGACCAAACAAATTCTCCTTCTATTTTTGCCCGTCCCTTTTTAACAAAGATTGTTGGATAACCGAATTTATTTTGCGTGACACTGATTAACTTACCATTAAGTTTTACATTTTGCGGCCAGAGCTTTTGATCGCCCGGTAACCTCAACCAACTTGGCGCAAAAACCTGCCACTCCTGATTAAAACGCCCTCCACGTTTACGTAGCTTTGCATCGAGCCTGGTCGCCCAGGCACACACATTCTGGTTGGCTTGATTATAGATATAGGGACAGGTTCTCGTCTCATGGCCATGTAACGCCCATGGTATCCAGGTCTTTAGTGGCTCTGGAACATCGCTTTTATCCAATGGTAATTTATTGCTTGGTGGCAATACATCACCTGGTGGTATTACCTTACTCGCGTTAGTATTCAAACTAAATATAACTAGTCCCAATACTATTAGTGACTGGATAAATTTCACTCGCCTCTCCTTATGCCTGCGGGCCCATGAGCCTGATATTTAAGCTTAGCTTATTTTTTTTGTTACTGAATAGTAACGTTTTTTATCACGGAAAGGTGTTATTAGGATCAAGATTTACAACGATTTTACATTTTGATTTATTATCATCAAACTGTTCAACACTATCATAAAAAAATAAACAGAGTTCAGTTCTCTATATTAGTATTCGACTTTAATCTAATACAAATTATTCAATGCACTTCAACTGTGGTCGCTGTTGAGTATTCTAATGATTAAATCAGTATAGCGGGTAAACGTTTTGTTAAAGCCGGTTTTTCACTAACTGCATCACCCATTAACACAAAACCCAACAACGTATCACCTTGGCTGAATAATGCCTTTAATCCTTGTTCGGTTTTTTCAATTATCCATTCTCCTTCGGCACCACGCTCAGGAGGTGAAACTATCGTCGCCAATGCGGGCGTCTTGATGATTACCGGCATTGCTGGGTAACTGACCTGCGTCGGTTCACCCGCTAAGGTTGCGGCAAGGGCTCGAGCCGATTGCATCAGCGGCATCACAAAAGGCAAGACGAAACCCGAAACTTCTGCGCAATCACCAAGCGCATAAATGTTGTCGATATTGGTTTTTAAATATCGATCAACCACGATACCGCGATTGCATTGTAAACCTGCTGCTTTTGCAAGCTCTATATTGGCACGCAACCCAATCGCCGATAACATCACATCGGCCTGAACGGTTTGGCCATCACTGAGGGTAAGTTCGTAACCCGAATCAATTTTGTTAATTGCGGAAACGGTCTTGCCTAAATGCCAGTTAACCCCTAATTCACTCAACGCTGTTTGCAGGGCTTGTCCTGCCGGCGTCGGTAGTAAGGTACTAATGGGCGCCTCGTCCGGCCCAATTACCTTTACCTGGTAATCATTCGCGGCAAGATCATTAGCAAACTCACAACCGATTAAGCCTGGACCGATAATCGCCACCGAGGTCTGGTTTTTCAGCTTGTCTCTAAACTGACGATAGTCATCCAAATCATTCACGGTTAACACGTCACTGGTTGCGTCACCTTCCATTGGAAATTGGAACGGATTCGCGCCAACCGCCATCACTAATTTACTAAAATTAAGTTGTTCACCCGTATCCAATAGTAAAACTTGCTTTTGAGGATCGATCGAGGTGACTTTATTGTTGGTATGAATTTTTGCATTTAGATCATGCTGCATCTTTGCTGCATCACCCATCGGTAATTCATCTGGGTGTTTTTGTTTTGCCAGGGCATTGGAGAGCATTGGTTTTGAATAAAATTCACCATTGTCCTGCGTGATCAAGACCAACGCTGTTTTATCATCACGTTTACGAAATTCACGCGCCACGTTATAGCCGGCTAAACCGGTGCCAATAATGATGATCGGTGCATCTGACATATAAAAACCTCTTTCAGCTAGACCTGAACCATTTCAAAGTCAGATTTCGATACACCACATTCCGGGCATTGCCAATCATCCGGGATATCATTCCATTTAGTTCCAGGCTCAATGCCTTCCTCAGGCAATCCAGCTTCCTCATCATAGACAAAGCCACATACCATGCACTGCCACTTACTCATACTACAAACTCCTATAGTTTAAATAACTTACGTCTTATTTCTATACTATATAATAAGACGTATAATTAGATGACTCTCAACGCGGCTAATAGTAGCAAAAAATGATATGTATAGACGACTAAAGTATATCCCTATTAGTTTGCTGTTATTTATCGCTTACGCCGCACCTACCGTTGCCAGGCAGACGATCAGTATTGAAGTTAATCCCGATGTCGAGATAAGCAGCGAGGTATTTCCAGCTAAAAAGAACGATCGTGGTCTGCTATTTATCTGGCAACCGCATGAAAAAGGCCTGCAAACCATTGATAAACAAATTGCTGAACGACTTGCGGCAATGGGCATCGAGGTCTGGCTACAAGATATTTTGCAGGCTTATTTTTTGTCGAATACCGCCAGCAACATGGGTAACTTGGATGGTGATGGATTTAATAAACTCATCAGCGCCGCGCATAAATCAGGTAAAACCATTATCGTCGGAGGCAGCGGCCGAGGTATCGTGCCGGTATTACGTGGAATACGTAACTGGCAAATAGAGAATAAAAATCACGAAAAATTTGCCGGTGCCGTTTTGCTTAGCCCAAAGTTTTATACTCAAACCCCGGAGCCAGGAAGCCAGGCCGAGCTGCTGCCCATCGTAAAAGCAACCAACTCAAAACTTTTTATTCTGCAGCCCGATAAATCACCTTATTTCTGGCAGTTAAAATCGTCGCTTGATGCCTTGCAACAAGCAGGCAGCACTGTGTTTCTACAACCGAAGCGCGGTATACGAGATCGTTTTTATTTTCGCCCTGATGCCTTTGCCAAAGAACTCAAGGCCAGCGATAATCTTGCCAACGATCTATTTCACGCCATCAACCTGTTAGCCAGTATGCAAGAGACTTACCGCAAACCCAGTGCGCATTTATCCAGGCAACAAAACGTTAATAATAAAAAACAACAACATAAACTCAAAAAATACCTGGGGAACCCAAAGCCTAAGCCACTCAAGCTTCCCAGACTCAATGGTGAGATGCTTGACCTAAATTCATTAAAAGGCAATGTCGTGGTTGTTAATTTCTGGGCCAGCTGGTGCCCACCCTGTGTTCATGAGATGCCGTCAATGCAACGCCTTAAAGATCATTTCAACGATAGACCCTTTACTTTACTGGGCGTAAATATGGCTGAAACGAAAGCTGAAGTCAGTTTATTTTTAAAAGAGAAGGTCAATATTAACTTCCCAATTGTCATGGACTATGACGGTCGTGCCCTCAAAGACTGGGGCGTGTTCGCCTTTCCCACCAGTTACGTTATCGATAAACAGGGAAAAATCCGTTATGCCCTGTTCGGTAGTGTTGAGTGGGACAATCCTGATATAGTAAGCAAAATCGAAACACTCATACTTGAATAGACTATGGAATAGAGCTTTTAGATGGACGTAACACATTTTATTTGGAATCCAAATCCGATTTTGCTGGAACTCGGACCATTGCAACTTCGCTGGTACGGTCTGCTGTTTGTTTCGGGGTTTATGATTGGTTATTACCTCATGCAATGGATGTATAAGCGGGAAGGTAAAGATGTCAAACAACTCGATCGCCTGCTTTATTATATGTTTGCCGGTGCGGTCATTGGCGCGCGCTTAGGCCATGTCATCTTTTATGAACCTGAATATTATTCACAACATCTTTTGGAAGTTCTCTATATCTGGAAAGGGGGCCTGGCCAGCCATGGCGGTACAGTCGGCATGTTACTGGCCTGCATGTTATTCCAGAAACACAGCAAAGAGCCCTATTTATATTTCGTCGACCGACTCACTATCCCGATTGCTTTAGGCAGCACAACCATTCGCCTCGGTAATTTCTTTAACTCAGAAATACTAGGCGTTAAAACCGATAGTGTCTTTGGCATCATATTTTCACGCATCGATAATGTACCTCGCCATCCCGCGCAACTATATGAAGCCGCCGCCTACCTCTTTACCCTCTTGCTGTTACTCTACCTTTATAAAACCAAGGCTGGCAAATGGGCGAATGGATTTATGACCGGTACGATGTTTTTTAGCATATTTACCTGGCGTTTTTTGATTGAATTTATAAAACAGGAGCAGGCTGATTATAACCTTGGCATTGCACTTAATGTCGGCCACTTACTTAGTATCCCGTTTATCATCTTAGGGATGGTACTCATTATTCGTAGCATAAAAAACAAACCGGCATAAACTAAAAAGAGAATAATATTATGTCTAAAGTTGAAATCTTCAGTGCCGCCTCAACAACCGAGGCCCATTTAGTGCAAGGCCTGTTAGCTCAATTCGATATTGAAGCTGAAATATTGGGACATTATCTCCAGGGTGGATTTGGCGAGTTACCGGTTACCGATATGATCCGCTTAATCGTCGATCAACATGCTGAGGCTCGCGCGAAAGACATTATTGAACGCTATGAACGCGGCGAGTTTGCTGATAATGATGAAAATGAACAGACGTAATTTAGCTTTACCGCTATTACTCCTGTTTGTTAGCGCATGCGCTAATGATCCTTACGATAGTGCCGAAGAAATTAATGAGGCCTGCAGCTTCGAGATGCAAGCTGCGCTCACGGCCATTAAACTTCGCGATAAACAAAAACCTAAGTCATTGCTGCTCACTAAACTGAGTCCACTCGATAAAGACAGTTCGCGGTTACTGGTTAACATGTATCAGGTTGTTGATGAGGTCTATGCTTATACCTGGTTAAATGAAACCGTTTACTCTACTTATCGATTTGAGTTGTGCCAGCGCCAATTGCTATACAAACCCTATCCACTTTCAATAGAACCTGTTTTACCCGGGCTCAAACACTGCCAGCAGCAATATGGCACGACGTCTTCCGAGCAATCGACCCGCTGTGTTACAAACACGTTTAACAAGCATCAAAACCAAACACCAAGGGATAACCAAGGATCGAAGGGAGAAACATAATGCACCCAGTCACGAAACGCGGTTTACTGCTGATCATATCACTCATTGCTACCTTTATTTTTTTACGCGTTTCTTTATATATCTCCCCCAACAGTAATTTTGATGTAGCCGGGTATAACATACATCACTTGTACACTGGCATTGTGATTTTAACGATGGCAATAATCCCGCTTCTGCTCTTTGAGAATCTTGGACGATTCATAGATATTCTCATTATCACCTTTGGAATTGGTTTAAGCTTAGTCCTTGATGAATGGGTTTATTTGATTGCGACTGACGGCTCTGACTCCGCTTACCTGACACCAAAATCATTTTGGGGAGGCGTCATTGTTATAAGCCTTACCGTTACTTATATTGCTTTGCTGACCTGGATTGCCAAAAGGCAATAACCTGACAATAACCCAGTAATTACTCGATTAAATAATTAAATCAATTAGCGTATACTGGTTTTTATTCAAACCATGAGATTACTCAAGTGCCCCAAGTAAAACTAACCGAATACAGCCATGGTGCCGGTTGCGGATGTAAGATCGCCCCCAGTTTGTTGGAGGAAATCCTGAAAAGCTCTCAACCGCCCTTTCATGATCCGCGTCTGCAGGTGGGCAATGAAACCCGGGACGATGCGGCGGTCTATGATCTCGGGAATGGTTCTTCAGTCATTAGCACAACAGATTTTTTTATGCCCATCGTTGATGATCCCTTTGAGTTCGGCCAAATCGCCGCAACCAATGCCATCAGTGATATCTACGCGATGGGCGGCACGCCGTTAATGGCCATCGCCATTTTTGGCTGGCCAATAAAAAAACTCAGCGCTGAGATCGCGGCACAAGTCATTGAAGGCGGGCGCCATGCCTGCAGACTGGCCGGTATTGCACTCGCGGGTGGACACTCCATCGATAGCCCGGAACCTGTTTTTGGTCTGGCGGTAACCGGTCAAGCAGAAAATCAATATATAAAGCGCAACAGTCGGGCCAGCGCAAATTGTGATTTATTTCTTACCAAACCCCTGGGCATTGGTATCTTAACCACTGCAGAAAAGAAAAATGCGTTGAAATCTGAGCATTCTCGCCTCGCTATCGATACCATGCTGCAGCTAAATAAACACGGTGCTGAATTTGCTAAATTGCCTTATGTCACGGCAATGACCGACGTAACTGGGTTTGGGTTAATGGGGCACCTTGTCGAAATCTGTGAAGGTAGCGGTCTACAGGCCGAAGTTAATTATCAAGCCGTGCCTAAATTAGCTGAAGTTGAACACTATATTTCATTGGGCTGCTCCCCCGGTGGCGCACAGCGTAATTTTGATAGCTACGGACACCAATTAAGTACTATGAATGATGTCCAGCAAAAAATACTCTGCGACCCGCAGACATCGGGTGGGTTATTAGTCGCCGTTGATAAACATCATCGCGACGATTTCATCAAATTAACTCAAACATTTAATCTTGATTTAGAACCTTTCGGCGAATTACGTGAAGTCATTGAGCCAACCACAACCTTAATCACGATAATTTGATGCTATGATGACTGAACAAACAGTCGAACTTCCGCAACGAGATGATTACCGCTCATTATTTCTAAGCAATACACCGTTACTGGATGTTCGAGCGCCGGTCGAATTTACTCAGGGTGCCTTTCCTTTCACAGAAAACCTCCCGCTCATGAATGATCACGAACGAACCGAAATTGGTATTCGCTACAAACATCTCGGACAAGATGAAGCCATAAAGCTGGGACATAAACTCATCCAGGGCGATATTAAATCAGAACGCATCGATCACTGGGAAAACTTCATAAAACAACACCCACAAGGCGCGCTGTATTGTTTTCGTGGTGGTATGCGCTCTAAAATTTCTCAACAGTGGATTTTTGAACGAACAGGCATTACTTACCCCAGGATCAAAGGTGGCTATAAAGCCATGCGTCGTTTTTTGATTGATGAGCTCGAAGTATCTTCGCAGCTTATAGAGCCTATAATACTGGGTGGACGCACCGGTGCGGGAAAAACCCTTTTCTTAAAAAAAATCAAACAGCAGATTGACCTTGAAGGCATTTTTCATCATCGAGGTTCGGTGTTTGGAAGACATGCCACCGCACAACCTTCACAGATCGATATTGAAAATACCTTATCGATAAAGCTTTTGAAATTTCTTAACCAAGGCGGCAAACAAATTATTCTGGAAGATGAAGGTAATAATATTGGCTCACGAAGCCTCCCGCAAAACTTTTACAAAAAAATGCAGCTATCCCCTATCGTGCTACTTGAAGCCAGCACGGAGGAGCGAATCAATAACACCTTCCAGGAATACATTATT
>CAMYMO010000404.1 GCA_947259425.1 uncultured Ectothiorhodospiraceae bacterium
CGAAGATACCATATCGTATAATGATGTTTTTGAAAGTTTACTTGCCAGAGAACGCCTTGGTGGTACCGGCGTGGGTTATGGTGTTGCGATTCCTCATGGCCGTTTAAAAAGCTCCGACCATACGGTTGGCGCATTTATTAAACTGCAGCAGGGTGTGGATTATGATGCAGCAGATCGACAACCTGTCGATCTGCTGTTTGCCTTATTGGTTCCAGAGAAATCGACCGAAGAACACCTGCAGATCCTGGCAACCCTGGCAAAGCTGTTTAGGGATGAATCATTTCGTACTCAACTGCGTGATGCCGATAACATCGACAAAATCCATCAGTTATTACTGGATTGGGAGACATCGCAATAGCTCGCTCCGGGTCGGCTGGCAATGAGTTCTGAGCGGGCCTTGTTAGCATTACCGAATACAAATCCAATAATATGAATTCCACAACAATGAATACTACCCACCTCGAACACGGCGTTTTCGTCGTGATTTTCGCTCTGGGTGTATTAATCCGCGGTCAGCCCGGAATCGGTAAAAGTAGTCTGGCACTTGAGCTTATCGATCGAGGACATGCCTTTGTCAGCGACGATGTCGTTCAAATCAAACCCTCAGCCGAACTACCAAGTTCAGAATCAACTGACCTCTTTGGCTCCGCACCCACTATGTTACAAAATCTGCTTGCGGTGCGTGATATTGGTGTGCTCAATATCACTGAGATTTACCCATCCGCTACGGTTTTAGCCGAACACCGTCTGGATTTCATCGTGCAGCTGGAGGCTAACCCAATCACCGCCGCTCAAGAAATTACCAATCCCTATCATCAGCGCCTGATTCTTGGGCATAAATTCCCCAGCCAAACTATCTGCGCCCATTCGAACAGAAATCTTGCATTAATAGTCGAAACTGCAACAAAAAATTATATACTCTATAAAAATGGTCAGGATGCCGGGCGGGCACTCCGTGCACGGCAACAACAATACTTATAATCACGTCATAAATTATGAAACTAATTATCGTCAGTGGGCTCTCGGGCTCAGGAAAATCAATCGCCCTACAGGCCCTGGAAGACCTGGGCTTTAACTGTATCGACAACCTACCGATGGGCCTGTTACATGCGCTCGCGGTGCAAATTACCCATGCCGCCGAACCGCTTGAGGAACAATTTGCGGTGGGTATCGATGCCCGTAACCTGGCTCAGGATCTGGAACAATTTCCAGACCTGATCGAAACTTTAAAGGCGATGAATCTCGACATTAAAGTCATCTATCTGACCGCCAATGAACAAACCCTGATTAAACGATTTAGCGAAACCCGGCGTAAACACCCGCTCAGTTCTGGTGATACTTCATTAAATGAGGCTATAGCCCTCGAGAATAAATATCTGACACCGGTATCATCCAGTTCGGATCTCACCTTAGATAGTAGTCAAACGAACGTTCATCAATTACGCGAACTGGTTAGACAATGTGTTGAGTCTGAAAATCAAGAAGGCATGTCAATTCTGCTCGAATCGTTTGGATTCAAACACGGCATTCCCAATGATGCAAATTATATCTTTGATGTGCGTTGTATTACCAATCCGCACTGGGTTCCGGAACTAAGGAAATTCACCGGCAAAGATGATGACGTTATTAACTACCTCGAAGAACATGATGATGTTATTCAAATGCGCGATGATATTTTTGAATTTATCAGTAAATGGATCCCAATATTTGAAAAAGAAAACCGCAGTTATATGACAATCGCGATCGGTTGCACGGGCGGATATCATCGTTCGGTATATTTATCAGAAAAAATCGGTGGCAAACTACAAGAGAAATATCCCAGTGTTGTTATACGCCATCGCGAATTATAATGAGTGTAGGCCTACTTATCATCACGCATGGTACCGTAGGGCAAGCGCTTTATGAAGCTGCGACTTCAGTACTTGGTTCAAGTCCAATTAGAACCCAGTTCGTAGCCATGCAATTTGACTATAATCGAGATGATATGGTCATTGAAGTTAGACAAAAGATTCACGAGCTTGATACCAATGCGGGCGTCCTGATATTAACAGACTTATATGGTGCCACACCTAGTAATATAGCCTGTTTGATCGAAGAACAAAATGTCGCTATCGTCTCGGGAGTTAACCTGCCAATGCTGATCCGTGTACTTAATTACCCCAATCTTTCATTGGCTGAATTGATCGATAAAGCGATTAGTGGTGGTACAGAAGGCATTATTCAATGTAACCCGACTAAGGATTCTCATGCTGCGAACGGAAGTTGAAATTATAAATAAACTGGGAATGCATGCGCGTGCGGCAGCAAAGTTTGTCACATTAGCACAAACTTTTAGCGCCGAAATCAAGATAGAAAAAAATGGCCAGGAGGTTAATGGCAAAAGTATTATGGGCGTAATGATGCTGGCCGCATCCCAGGGAAGCATGATTGAACTCATCGTGGACGGCGACGATGAACAACAGGCAACGAAATATTTACATGAATTAATCAACAACCGATTTGACGAAGATGAGTAAGCTTTGACGGATTAATTATGACATTATCATTGCAAGGTACCGGGGTTTCAAATGGAGTCGCAATCGGCCCAGTACATATATTGCAGCGTGATAGTCTTGAGATTTTAGAGTATGCACTCGGTGAAGAGTTCATAGAAGCCGAAGTCACCCGCTTCCAACGAGCGCTCGCACTCGTAAAAGAACAACTTCGATTTGTACGAAATAAAATTCCGAGCCACACTCAATCTGACATCACCGCCTTTATTGATACTCATTTATTGATGCTAGATGACTCCACCTTATCCAAGGTACCGATTAGCATCATTCTTGAAAGACGCTGTAATGCGGAATGGGCATTAAAAACTCAACGTGACGCATTAGTTAAAGTCTTTGATGAAATGAATGACCCGTATCTGCGCACCCGCCGTGATGATATTGATCATGTTGTTACCAGCATACAGCGGGAACTGCTTTCCAGCCCGATGTACCATCACGTAAACCATATTCAGGAACAACGTTTTAGCGGCCATGTGATTGTGGCCGATGATTTATCACCTGCAGATACCGTGCTAATGCAACATCAAGGCATTGCCGCCTTTATCACTGAAAGTGGTGGCCCGACTTCACATACTGCAATCCTCGCACGCAGCCTTAATATCCCTGCGATTGTTGGACTCCACCATGCCCGGCATATGCTGATCGATTTTGAAACCATTATTGTCGATGGACAGCAAGGCGTCGTATTAGCCAAACCTGAAAGTAACATGGTGCAACATTACCAGAGTAAAAAACGTGAAAATCAACAGTTAATTGAACGGCATAAACAAAGTAGAGACATCCCTGCCGTCACTAAAGATGGAAAAAAAATCGCTTTACGTGCCAACATAGAATTAATTGAAGATGTTATCGCCATGAAAGCGTTAGGTGCAAATGGCGTCGGATTGTTTCGCACCGAATACCTGTTCATGAATCGTGAGACTTCACCACCTGAACAGGAACAATTTGAGACTTACTGTCAGGTTCTTGATGAACTCGATGGACAGGTCTTAACAATTCGCACCCTCGATCTTGGTGCCGACAAACAGGTTGATGGTGGACGACATGACTTGAATAATATCACCAACCCCGCACTCGGCCTGCGCGCTATTCGTTTATGCCTGCAAGATCCCGATATATTTTTACCTCAATTGCGGGCCATACTAAGGGCCTCAGCACACGGTTCCATTCGTATCATGTTACCGATGATCTCCAATGCCCAGGAAGTGATTCAAATTCGACAACAAATTGCTAGTGTATGTCAACAACTTGCTCGCGAAGGTATTGCCTATGACCCCAATATTCAAATTGGCGGTATGGTTGAAGTCCCCGCCGCGGCAGTCAATGCCTGCATGTTATGTGAATATCTGGATTTCCTATCGATAGGCACGAATGATTTGATTCAATATACTCTCGCTATCGATCGCATCGATGACGAAGTGAACTATTTATATGACCCATTAAATCCAGCTGTACTTACTTTAATCGCCAATGTGATCAACGCTGGGAATAAAGCCAACATCCCGGTCGCCATGTGTGGTGAAATGGCCGGGGACGCAATGTTCACTCGGCTGCTGCTCGCCATGGGATTAAAAGAATTCAGTATGCATCCCAATGCTCTGGCCGAAGTGAAAGAAGTGATATTAAATTCAGATGTCACCCGTTTACAACCTAAGGCGGAAGCACTGCTCAACTGTACATCCCATAATCAGTTCCAGGATCTACTTGACCAGTTTTCACATCACTAAATCAGACCATTAACCCCCTACGTCGCAATTCTTTGCCTTGCCTGTTACACTTGTGAGCATATCGAAAAATCATTTTGATCTTGATGAAGTAATGAGCCTGGAGTGGTTGTGATGAACACTGATACCATTAACGAAAAAGAAGAAGACGTTAATATCATCGCCGAGTTAACCAAGGCCGTTAGTGAGAACGATGCTTCCCAGATCGAAAACCTGCTCGCTGATCTCCATCCTGCTGAAATTGCCCATGCCCTCGAAGCCTTGACGGGTCAACAACGTGAATTAATCTGGCCATTTATCCCGGCAGAATATGAGGGTGAGGTGTTATTACACCTTAATGACGAAGCTCGAAGCGCATTAATCGATAAACTGGATGCCGAATCACTGGTCGCGGCAACCGAAGGCATGGACACTGATGACCTGGCCGACATCTTACCCGAGATGCCGCAAAATGTTATCCAGGAATTGCTGTTAACCATGGAATACCAGGACCGCGAACGACTGCGGTCGGTACTGGCCTATGCAGAAGATAGCGCTGGCGGTCTGATGGACCTCGATGCGGTAATGGTACGTGCTGATATCAGTTTAGACGTGGTATTTCGTTTTCTACGCCGCCGAGGAGAAATACCTGCCACCACCGATAGTTTATTTGTGGTCGACCGCGATGGCGTATTTAAGGGAATCCTGCCGTTTAATGATCTACTAACCAATGACACCGATACACTAGTTGGCGATATTATGAATGCTGATATCGAAGGCATCCCCGCTGATATGCCAGCACAAGACGTCGCGAATTTATTTGAACGACGTGATCTGGTGACCGCGCCTGTCGTTGATGAGAATAATAAGCTATTAGGTCGTATCACAATTGATGACGTTGTTGATGTGATCAGAGATAAGGCTGACCACTCGTTCATGGGAACAGCGGGTTTAACCGAAGAAGAAGATCTATTCGCCCCTGTGATAAAAAGTACCCGTCGTCGTTTAGTCTGGCTTGGCGTCAACCTGATCACCGCCATTTTAGCCTCCTGGGTGATTCGCCAGTTTGATGGCACCATTGATAAATTAGTCGCATTAGCCGTGCTGATGCCGATCGTCGCCAGCATGGGCGGTATTGCCGGCAGTCAAACCCTGACCCTGGTCATTCGCGCGATGGCCTTAGGTCATATCAGTAAAACCAATGCAAAACGATTATTATTTAAAGAGATCGGGGTAGGGCTTTGGAATGGTATCATCTGGGCGATCGTCGTCGCTGCGATCGCCGAGCTTTGGTATAATAATTTGAATCTTAGCATCGTTATCGGTGTTGCTATTATCGTTAATCTCATTGTTGCTGCGATAGCCGGCGCCATTATTCCATTATTGCTAAAACGAATGAACATTGACCCGGCACTATCGGGCAGCGTCGTGTTAACCACAATAACCGATGTGCTCGGCTTTTTTGTTTTCCTCGGTCTCGCCGCTTTGTTTTTAGTGTGACGTTTAGAAACGATAACTAAATAATAAGCTTTCTACTCAAACTCACCCAGTGCACCGAGCCTGATCGTCAATATTTCCGTATCCGTTATAGCCACATGGGGTCCCTGTCGGGTATTGGCCGGCGTCGTCCAAAATGTTCCTGATTCACATCGTCGACCTGCCGTTTCCAAAATACCAGACATCACAAAAACAAATTCATCAGCCGGATGGGTATGACAAGGAATTACGGTTCCTTGTGTCAATTGAGCCCGATGCATGGACCCATCCGTCACGGGCTCAGCCAACGAAATAAAACTCACCCCTTTTCAGCCGCTTTGGTTTACTTCCCCGCTGCCATTTTTCCGCAAAAATAATGTAATGTTCCTTTGCTCATCATGATTATTAATTATCTTCAAAATGCCTTCTAGCTAATCTCATATGAATCAAAGCGACCCTCGCCTTATTGTTATCCAGTCGTTCTTCTATCTCATATGGAACAAAACCAAGGCTTGAATACAATAACAATGCTGGCGTATTCGTATTAAAGACGGATATTCGAACTTCAGGGAGAGACAGTTTATTAAACGCAATTTTTAACATGAATTGAACTATCGCCTTGCCGATCCCTCTGCTTCGATAGGCCGAGTCAACAACAACGTTACCCACATAGGCTAATTTTTTTGGCTCATAATCATATAGATTGGCAAAACCAATGACTTGTTCTCCTTCGCTAACAACCGTCAACTCTGTTCTAACCTTCGATAGTTCGATTAACTGCTCCACCGTCCACGGAAAAGTTGCCGCTGGATAAATTAAAAATAACTCATCTCTATTTCTTACCAGATCACAGATCGATTTAAAGTCGTCCTCATTTGCGGCTCTTAATTTATACATCACAACAATCTCAAATAATCACCAGTGACCATTCTAGTTATGGTCAACTCCGTTTCTGTGCCTTTAAGACAACAAAAGAACCTTCACCATAGCCGGGTTTTATCTCCGCTTGCTGATTGTCGGTTAAATCAGCCGGTAAAAGGGCCTGCACATATTCAAAATGACCGAACCCAACGTATTCTAATTTTTCCTTGATTTCCACAACAGAATGAAAGTGGGCATGTTTATAAAATTTACTACTATTTTTGTTTTTCTCGTATTTTTTCCCAAGATGGCTGTCCTTATCAATTAATGCGACAATAATGCGTCCATCCGATCTAAGGATCCGATGTACCTCTTTAAAAGCGATTTCAGGTGCTGTTAAAAAACAATCCGCTGTCACGAACAAAGCAAAGTCATACGAATCATTTTCAAACGGAAGAGATTCAGCCTTTCCCGCAATAATGTTGGCATTACGACGGATTGCGATAGTTCGCATTGCATCTGAAGGCTCAATACCTAACGATATCCCCAGTGGTTGAATAAACCGCCCTGTCCCTGCACCGATTTCGATGCCCTCTCCTTCTAGTGGTATAAACTTACGAATCGCTTTCAATTCCAACTCGTACTCAATGGCATGTTCGTCAAACCACTTATCGTATTCAATAGCAAATTTTTCAAATGTCTTTAAATCAATCATGTTATTTTTGTCATGCAATGCAATACTGTCTGGTCGTGATACTTGGTCGGATAAATATTCTACCGGTCAGGATTAGTCTTATTATAATTAATAAACAACATTGCTCGTTTAAACCAAATTAATTAACTTTCCGAACGAATAGATAACGACAATAATACCAAGTATCGCCATCACGATATAACTAGCAAGAAATATCCGATGT
>CAMYMO010000405.1 GCA_947259425.1 uncultured Ectothiorhodospiraceae bacterium
TCGAACTGGCAAGGTGGGCGGATGCTATTTTGGTGGCCCCTGCCAGTGCGGACTTTCTCGCCCGTTTGCGCTTGGGACGTGCAGATGACCTGCTGATGGCCGTTTGCCTGGCGAGCGATATTCCGCTCGCGGTGGCACCGGCGATGAATCACCGCATGTGGTCTGATCAGGCGACCGAAGACAATATTCGGGTTTTACGGAGTCGGGGTGTTTTAACCTTTGGCCCGGATAGTGGTGATCAGGCCTGTGGTGATGTCGGGGTTGGCCGAATGCAGGATCCTCAGACCTTGGTCACGAATCTCGCGGAGGTCTTTGAAACAGGCGCCTTGGCCGGGTTGCACGTGTTAGTGACGGCCGGGCCGACACGCGAGGCGATTGACCCCGTACGATTTTTATCGAACCACAGTTCAGGCAAAATGGGTTTTGCCGTCGCACAGGCAGCGGTCGAGGCCGGTGCCCGGGTGACGCTGGTGAGTGGTCCGGTCAGCCTGTCCACACCTGATGGGGTAAAGCGTCACGATGTTGAGAGTGCATTACAAATGCAGGATGTTGTGAGCAGTTGCATGAATGATGTCGATATCTTGATCGCCACCGCTGCGGTGGCTGACTATCGGCCTGAGCAAGTTCAGTCGCAAAAAATAAAAAAACAACAGGACGAATTACCGATCAACTTGATCAAAAATCCTGATATTTTGAGTAACGTCAAACAACGCTATCCAGCGTGTTTTTGCGTTGGTTTTGCTGCGGAAACGGAAAACCTTGAACATCATGCTCGCACCAAGTTACATGACAAAGGCGTAGACATGATTGCCGCCAACTGGGTCGGTGAAACCGCCGAAGGTGGATTCAATTCGGATGAGAATGCCTTGCGACTGGTCTGGCATGAAGGTGAGCAGGAGCTGCCATTAATGAATAAATCCAAGTTGGCGCGAGCCCTTGTTGGACATATCGCACAACGGTTTTATGTGCGGCATAAATCAGCACTCACCGGCGATAATATCCTGCATTTTGATAAAAAAGAAAACAGCGAATCGTAATGGGTCGTCTTATTTTGATTGATATCAGGCTTACTAATACGGCACAAATCGTTACAATAAGCTGAATGTTGCAGGTTAGATAATTTTAGTGGGGACAAATGAAACGGGCCGTAGAATTAAAAATATTAGATAAACGTATTGGTAACGAGATTCCAATGCCCAGTTATGCAACCTCAGGTTCAGCCGGATTGGATTTAAGAGCTTGTCTGGATCAAACCTTGGACATTGCACCGGGGCAAACTGAATTAATTCCAACAGGCTTAGCGATCCACATTGAGGATGAAGCGCTGGCGGCAATGATATTACCTCGCTCAGGTTTGGGACATAAGCATGGGATAGTATTGGGTAATCTGGTGGGATTGATCGATTCCGACTATCAGGGGCAGCTGTATATTTCATGTTGGAACCGGGGCGATAAGAATTTTACGATTGAAAGTGGTGAGCGCATTGCACAATTAGTGTTGGTGCCGGTGGTGCAGGCTGATTTTGAAGTGGTCGATGAATTTCAAACTTCAGAACGAGCCGAGGGTGGTTTTGGTCATACGGGTCGCGGCTGAGTTTAACCTCATTGCGACGGAATAGCAGTCATTCCAGTATGATTCTGACTACTGACTAACTATTATAATTAACAATGGATAATTACAAAGCGATACATTATGGCTAGACGTCGACGTGCGCGCAGACGCGCAACTAAAAAGGGACTTACAGGTGGGTTAACGCTAAGTACGGTGAGTTTGTTAGCCTATCTGCTCTTTATACTTATTTTTGCCGTTGCATTGTGGTTGAGTCAGCAGGCTTCGTTCAGCCAGATTCGGATGCAGCAACGGGCAGCAAAAGAATCGATTTCAACCAGTGTCGCCGATCAACTTTCACAAACGGTCGCATCCTATGCTCATTCGTTAGAAAGCCTGGCTCGAGATCCTGCCCTCATTAACCTGGTTAGTGGAGGGGAACAAGCTGCAATACGCAAACGCTCGGCAGAACTTTATAAGGCCTTTCCGCATGCCATTGCCTTACGTATTTTTCCGGTGGGAACGCCGCGCTTAGATTCAGGTCAAACTCCACCGGTTGGTTACGCCTGTCTCGATTTAATCAGCCATGTTGATCGTGGAGACAAACACCCCCCTATCGAGATTCATTCTCCACTCTCCAAAGATCGCCATCTGGAAATTGTGCGCCCCGTTTACAACGGTTCACGACTGGTGGGTTATTTACAATTGGCCATTAAAGTTAGCGCGGTACAACATTGGCTACGTTCGATCGCTAAAGGGTATTATATAGAGTTAATCCAGGCCGCTGAAGGCCAGGCTGATATCTTAATTGGCAAGGACGGTCTCGCCAGTTTACGTACCAGTTCGGTGTCATTCTATGAAGTGACTGGAACTCGTTGGAAGGTTTCAGTGTGGTCGAAGGCGACGTTACCGATTTTACCGATAACCTTGCAAGTGGTGTTTGTCTTTATTTTTGCCGTTGCCTTGATCGGTGCCGTGGTGTATTTCTTAAAACGGTCGGTGAGTAATACCATCCGACTTGATGCAAATAACCTGACGCAACTTACGATCGATACCTTGCGTGGTAATAAACAACACGACTATCAGTTATTGATGACGGAGTTTGATGATGCGCGGCGGCGTATTGCAGAATACAGCGAAAAATCCGTTAATGAGCGTGAACGTGATGATGATCCGAATGCGATTAGTTTTGGTACGAACGATATCAATGCAATTGATCCATTATATATGGCAAGTGAAGGTGTGAGTGTGGAAGAAGTAGATGAGAGTGCAATTCCTGTAAATAATGAACAACCAACGCAAGCAAAGGCACCTACTGGTCAGAGCAGTGGCTCACAAGTTGCGCGACAACAGCCCAAGGCCGTCTTCGAAGGACATGAACCGAGTATTGCACCCACATCCGGACAATCAATCAGTTCCATTCGTCAACCGTTACCAGAGATGCCACCTGCCGAAATTTTTAAGGCCTACGATATTCGTGGCATTGTAGGTTCGACATTATCACCGGCCTACGCGACCTTAATTGGTAAGGCAATCGGTAGTGCTGCCATCGAACGTGGCTTGAAAAAAATGGCTTTTGCTCGAGATGGACGATTATCGGGCCCCGAGCTCGGACAAGCTTTCGTACAAGGTGTGCAATCGACAGGGGTGGATATCCTGGACGTTGGCATGGTGCCGACTCCGGTACTCTATTTTGCCGCCACCGAACACACTGAGGGAACGGGAGTCATGTTAACCGGCAGTCACAACCCACCGGACTACAATGGGTTTAAAATGATGTTGGGTGGCGAGACCCTTTCCGGTGATCAGATACAGGAATTACGTGAGCGCATTGAAAACAAGGATTTTAAAGCCGGCACTGGAAAATATGAAAATATGGCGGTCGGTAAGGCCTATATCGATCGCATTATCTCAGATGTAAAATTGACCCGGCCACTTAGTGTCGTTATTGATTGTGGCAATGGCGTGGCTGGTGCGATTGCGCCCTTACTCTTTAAGTCGATGGGTTGCAGAGTCACCGAGCTATTCTGCGATGTCGATGGAAAATTTCCAAATCACCATCCTGATCCGAGTAAACCCGAAAATATGCGCGACTTGATTGCCGCAGTTAAAGAAAAGAAAGCGGATATTGGTCTAGCCTTTGATGGTGACGGTGATCGACTTGGTGTTATCGATTCGAGTGGAAATATGATCTACCCGGATCGATTGATGATGCTGTTTGCCGCAGATGTGCTATCACGTAATCACGGTGCACAAATCATTTACGATATAAAATGCAGTAACAACCTGACCAAAGTGATCTGGGAAAAAGGCGGCGAACCGCTCATGTGGAAGACTGGACATTCATTGATTAAATCCAAGATGAAACAATCCGGCGCACAGTTGGCTGGAGAGATGAGTGGTCATATCTTTTTTAAAGACCGCTGGTATGGATTTGATGATGGCATGTATTCTGGTGCACGGCTGCTGGAGATCATTTCACCCATGCATGAATCAACCGGTGAAATTTTTGCGGCATTGCCTGATGCTTACAATACACCGGAGATTAACATCACCATGTCTGAAGGTGAGCATCACCAGTTTATCGATGACTTAATGATGCAGGCTGATTTTGGCGATGCCAATGTCACCATGATCGATGGGATTCGTGCCGATTTCTCAGACGGTTGGGGATTAGTGAGAGCGTCAAATACGACTCCGGTCTTGGTTTTGCGTTTTGAAGGACAGAATCAAAAGGCGATGGAACGAATTCAGCAATCTTTCAAAGCCCAACTGCTAGCGGTCAAACCTGATCTAAAAATACCGTTTTAATCGACTTCAATCTATGCTTCTGTATAGCATAAGATTATGCTGTTCAGAAGTACCTTAGTTGACAGTATACGGTAAATTTTTAATTTACCTGAGTCACTAAAACTCGTTATGATTAAAAAAACACATTAAAAGTTAACTATGAGCCTGAATCCTGAACAAGCTAAAAATATTGCGTCTGTTTTAAGCGATGCGTTACCGTATATCCAGCGTTTTGCTGGCAAGACCATGGTCGTCAAATACGGTGGCAATGCGATGGTCGACGACCAGCTTAAAAAGGGATTTGCACGTGATATTGTCCTAATGAAACTGGTTGGAATGAATCCCGTCGTGGTACATGGTGGCGGACCGCAGATAGGCAGCGTACTTGAACGACTTGGAAAAAAGTCAGAATTTATTAATGGCATGCGCGTTACCGACACTGAAACGATGGATGTGGTCGAGATGGTGCTGGGTGGGCTGGTTAATAAAGAGATTGTTTCATTATTAAATCGCCAGGGCGGCAAGGCCGTGGGGATAACGGGTAAAGATGGTGACCTGATCCATGCACGTAAGCTTACCTTTGAACAACATAACCCCGAGATGGAAGTGCCCGAAATAATTGATATTGGCCATGTCGGTGAAGTGGCCAGCATTGATGTCAGTGTCGTACAGATGTTAGTCAAAGATAATATTATCCCGGTGATTGCCCCGATTGGTATCGGTGAAGATGGGCAGTCTTACAATATCAATGCCGATTTGGTGGCGGGTAAGTTAGCGACGGCGCTGAATGCCGAAAAACTTATTTTATTAACCAATACCCGTGGTGTACTGGACAAACAAGAACAGTTACTAACCGGTTTACGTGCGGAACAAGTCGATGAGTTGATCGCAGAGGGCGTGATTCATGGCGGTATGTTACCCAAAATACAGTGCGCACTGGATGCGGTGCGTTCCGGGGTGCAAACCGCGCAAATAATTGATGGGCGGGTAGCGCATGCCGTTTTGCTTGAAGTATTAACCTCCGATGGTGTGGGTACCTTAATAATGGGTTAACTCCCTTTCGACTCAATACGAATTAAGTCTGGACAATAGTTTCAAACATGAATGATAAAAAGACACCGCGTCGACAACAGATACTTGAAACCCTGGCGCTCGAACTGGAAAAGTCGCCTGGTAAATCGATTACCACCGCCGGCTTGGCTAAATCGGTAGGCGTTTCCGAAGCTGCGTTGTATCGTCATTTCGCCAGTAAGGCAAAGATGTATGATGCCTTAATCGAATTCATGGAAGAGTCTGTGTTTGGTTTTATTAATCGCATCCTGGCGGATGAAAAATCTGCGATGGTACGTTGTGAGAAAATCCTGGGGTTAATGTTAGGCTTTTCACAAAAAAATCCTGGTCTTACTCGATTATTAACCGGTGATGTTTTAATTGGTGAAACGGAGCGTTTACGTAAACGAATTGACAAATTTTTTGAGCGTCTTGAAACTCAGCTGAAACAAGTCTTACGTGAAGGGCAGGCAAGTAAGGAATTTGATAATAACTTACCTGTTTCTGAACAGGCCAATCTGTTGACCTGTGTGATACAAGGCAAGATTCTTCAATTTGTACGCAGTGAATTTAAAAGCTTGCCATTGACCCATTGGGATCAACAATGGCCTATGCTAATGCTTAATTTATCCGACCACGCTTGAGTTCTTTGAACCGAGTTAGATCCCGTTTGAATTTTTCTTCCATCTCTTTCTTGCTGGATACCTTGCTTTCGATGTGAATCTTTTTTTGTTTAACCAGTTCTCGGGCTTTATTCAGTTTGGCTATTAGTTGTTCAGGCGGCTTTTTACCGGCGCGCTCATAGTTGGCAGCCCGATTTTGTAAGTCATCAAAATTGGACTGGAGTAGTTTGAGGTTACCTGTCGATATATCGATCTGGCCCTGGGCGGCTTTTAAGTTTGTATCGCGAGCAATAATCAAGTCACGCTCGGTGGTATAGGTATTGAGTAATATCGAGTCAAGCCGAGCGCGTTCTTTGCGTACGTCTTCCTGCTCTTTAGCAATTCGCTTGCGTTCTCTTTCTGCGGCCAATTCGGCCACGAGACCGCGTTCATTAACAATTTCGATACGTGACTGCGAATATTCGGGCGGCACCGTGCTGCCACACTCGCGTACCCCGGCCTTATTCTCCCAACATTTGATTAATTTTGCCTGGGCAGGATGGTGCAGTGCTAATAACATTAGTAGCATGAATAATTTGCTTAATTGACTACGGTTGAGCATGCCTGCCTCTATATTAACTGACGATTTATATTCTACAGGATACAATCATCTTAGTTGATTCTATTTAAGTATTGCGTGTGTTAGATCAAATTCTACTCTTTATCATCTCGTTTTTGGCTAACGCTTTTTCGGCGTTTGCCGGTGGTGGCGCCGGTCTTTTACAGCTCCCTGCGCTCATTTTCCTGGGGCTCGGTTTTAAGGTGGCACTGGCCACCCATAAAATTGCCACGGTCGCACTGGGTATTGGTGCAACCTTGCGCCATCTTCGAGAACGCAGCCTGCAGCGCTATTTCATATTAATCATGCTGCTGGCAGGGGTGCCTGGAGTCATTATCGGCGCCCATATTATATTATTTATCCCTAATCGTGCGGCAGAAATTGCCTTGGGCCTGATGACCATCGGCCTCGGCCTGTATTCCGTCATGCAACCGAACCTCGGCCAGTCCTTTTCACCCAAAAATCAGTCTCTGCAGCGGACAATAATTGGTGCAGGGGTCCTTTTTATCATTGGTATCCTGAATGGCTCATTAACGTCGGGCACGGGTTTGTTTGTTACCTTGTGGCTTGTATATTGGTTTGGACTTGATTACAAACGTGCCGTCGCTTATACCATGGTATTAGTCGGGTTATTTTGGAATGCATCCGGTGCGATCACGTTAGGCATGCATGTGAGCATTCAATGGGAGTGGTTGGCTACTTTATTACTGGGTTCATTGCTCGGCGGTTATGTGGGCGCACACTGGTCGATTATGAAGGGCAATAAATGGATCAAACGCGCGTACGAAATCATTACCATCCTGGTTGGGAGCATGCTGATCATTGGTCGTGATCGACTCATCCCGGGTCCTTAAAACGATTTTGACGCTAAATATTAAACGCCATATTGCTGGCGATAC
>CAMYMO010000406.1 GCA_947259425.1 uncultured Ectothiorhodospiraceae bacterium
TAAAGAAGTGATTGTGCAGGGGCGGAAACGCACATTACAAACGACTGGGCTGACGGTGCAACTCTACGAAATGGATTGGCGCAGTCGATTGCTTAGTGTGCTAACCGATCCTAATGTGGCGTATATCCTGTTGTTGATTGGCATCTATGGTTTGATCTTTGAGTTTGCCAACCCCGGTGCCATTGTGCCAGGAACGGTTGGTGCCATATGTTTATTACTCGCCTTGTATTCTCTACAGTTGTTACCGATCAATTATGCTGGCATGGGTTTAATCCTGCTAGGGGTGGCGCTGATGGTGGGGGAAGCCTATCAACCGAGTTTTGGCGTACTGGGTATAGGCGGTATTGTCGCTTTTGCGATCGGCTCGATCATTTTGATGGATACCGATGTGCCGGGATTCGGCATTAATATTTCCGTTATTATCACGTTTACAGTGTTAAGTGCATTGGTATTTATTTTTGCAATCGGCATGGCGATCAAGGCACGGCGACGGCCGGTGGTCAGTGGTATGGAACAACTTGTAGGTAGTGAGGCGGTGGTTTTGAGAGATTTTGAGGGCAACGGGCAAGTTATGGTTCACAGTGAAACCTGGCAGGCCAGAACGAATACGCCGTTAGAAAAAGATCAAGTGGTCGATGTCATTGGTATCAAGGGGTTAACCCTGACAGTCAAACCAAAAACGTTGGCTAATAGTGAAACAAAGGAGAAAGTATCATGACGTCATACGTTGTATATAGTGTCATAGTCCTGGTGGTGATGTTTTTTGCCAGCGCTATCCGTATTCTTCGAGAATATGAACGTGGAGTTGTGTTCTTGCTAGGACGGTTCTGGCGGGTAAAGGGACCTGGTTTTATTCTTATCATTCCAGTGATTCAACAAATGGTACGCGTCGATTTGCGAACCATTGTCATGGATGTGCCGAGTCAGGATGTGATCTCACGCGATAACGTGTCGGTAAAGGTCAATGCAGTGGTGTATTTTCGCGTGATTGAGCCTGACAAGGCAATCATCCAGGTGGAAAATTTTTATGATGCCACCAGTCAACTTGCCCAGACCACTTTGCGTTCGGTGTTGGGGCAACATGAGTTGGATGAGATGCTGGCAGAACGCGAACGTCTGAATGCCGATGTTCAGGAAATCCTGGATCAACAAACCGATGCCTGGGGTATCAAAGTCGCTAATGTTGAGATCAAACATGTGGACCTTGACGAGAGTATGGTTCGAGCCATTGCCAAACAGGCCGAGGCTGAACGGGTACGACGGGCAAAGGTTATACATGCCGAAGGTGAAATGCAGGCATCGGAAAAATTGTTAGAGGCGGCCAGAACACTTTCCCAACAATCTCAGGCCTTGCAGTTGCGTTACCTGCAAACACTAACCGAGATCGCTAATGAAAAATCGAATACGATTGTATTTCCTCTACCGATGGATCTGATTGATTCGTTGACTAAGAAAGATAACGGGGCTTGATGTTAATTATTTTTAGCTAATTCATAACTATGCTTCTATTCCTGGGTACGAATAACTAATCGATAGAAGTATCTGTTGTGGTGACAGTCAGGAACCTAAAGGTTTTGTTTATCTCATTATGAACGAAAAACTTAACAGCATGCTGGAGACCATAAGAATAGAAGCCAAATATACCGCTTCACAAACTGGTCGCGAAGCATTTGATGATCGCGTAATGCAAGCCTTTCAGGAGGTCGATCGGGAAGCCTTTGTTACACAGTTATATAAACAACAGGCGTATGATAACGGACCTCTACCCATCGGTTATGGGCAAACCATCTCGCAACCTTACATTGTCGCGCTGATGACAGACTTATTGGATATTCACTCGGACAGTGTTGTACTGGAAGTGGGGACGGGGTCAGGTTATCAGACAGCCATTCTTTCCCGCCTGGTTAAACAGGTCTACAGTGTTGAGCGAGTTCGCGAACTTGCCGAGTCAGCTGAATCACGTTTACAACAACTCGGTTATAATAACATCGAGATACGCTGTGATAATGGTTATTACGGTTGGCAAGACAAAGCACCTTTTGATGCGATTATGGTAACGGCAGCGGCATCTTATATCCCTCAAGATCTGGTCGAGCAACTTAAACCAGGTGGGCGCATGGTCATCCCGGTTGGATTGGAATATATGCCACAGCAGCTCATGCTGGTCAGAAAAAATGAAAGCGGCGAGACGACGACAGAGTCTGTACTTGGTGTTGCATTTGTTCCGCTAGTGATGGAGGAGGACAAGGTTTCAGGTTAGCCTGGAGGGCATGATGATCATCGCGCCTTTTAGGCTGGCTTATTCAGTACAGACTGAATAATCTCCCGTATTTCAGGCACACAAGAACCACAATTCGTACCGGCCTTTAACTTCTCGCCGATTGCCTCGGGGCTGGTTAATTGATTGGTTTTTATTTCTTCCATAATCATATTGATGCCGACCCCGAAACATGCGCAAACAACACGTCCAGCGTCTTGTTGCCCTTTTGCCGGTTTGCCCATGAGGATGCTGGTGCGATCGGTATCATTGAGTTTGTCATCTTCAAACAGTTTTACCAGCCAGTCGCGTTCCGGTAAGTTGGAGGATGAATCGATAAAGATGCAGCTTTCCAGGCGCCCGTTTTCGATACGTGCTGCACGGTAACGATGTTCAGCGGCATCGTGATATTCAATCCACTCGACTTTATCGGCGTGTTGGCATAACAGACTGCGGGCGCAATCAGCCCAGTCGGTTGGAACCTCGTTTCCGGCGATTTCATAACGCCACATGCCATGGCCACGGCTACAGGACCAATAGCCTGCATTGACGATGTTGAGTCGGCGGCGTGAGAGCAAAAAACCAAACCATTTTACTTGATGAGGCTGCACTTTTACGGGGGTGTATTTAAACTCTGGTTGTCCTGATATGGGATCAACAACCGTTGCCACCAATTGATCGACGAGTGCATTACTTGAGAATTGATCATTCCAATGTATTGGAATAAAGACATCACCGCGGCGTTGCGAGTTTGTTAGCTTAACACGACAGATGATTTGACCCAGGTTACTGGTAATACTGGCCAACTCATTATCCTGTAATGAGCAGGTTGCCGCATCATCCGGATGAATTTCGATATAGGGTTCATAGATATGACCTGATAATCGTACTGATTTTCCGGTACGCGTCATGGTGTGCCATTGATCTCGTACCCGGCCTGTATTCAGACGTAACGGATATTCATTTGAAATTTCATTAACCGGCTGTGACGAGTTCACCGTAATAAATTGCGCTTTTTTACTGGCCGTGAAGAAACGACCATCCTTAAACATTCGTGGTGTGCCTTCAGGCGTGGTCGATGTGACAGGCCATTGGATTGGTTTTAGATCATCATATTCGCTATAGTTTAAATTTTGTAAACCGGAAATATCGAAATCACGGCTCTGGTTGTTTTTTAGTCCGGAGAGTACAGCGTATTCCTTAAAAATATCGGCAGGCTCGGTATAAGCAAACTGTTCTGTGTGGCCTAAATGCTTTGCCACCTCGGAAATAATCCACCAGTCGGCACGGGCCAGGCCGGGTGAAGGCAGGAAGGCTCGTTGGCGGGTGATGCATCTCTCTGAGTTCGTCACAGTGCCATCCCGTTCACCCCAGGTTTGCGCAGGTAACAGGACATTGGCATAACGAGTGGTGTCCGTCATCCTCATGCAGTCAGAGACCACGACAAAATCACATTTTTCTAATGCGCGTTTAACATGCTCGACATTGGGCATACTAACCGCTGGGTTGGTGGCCATGATCCAGACGGCTTTTATTTTGCCATTGTCTATTTCATTGAATAGATCAATCGCTTTTAAACCTTCTTTAATCGGCATCATTGGAGATTGCCAAAACTCCTGAACCAGATCACGATGTGCCTCATTTTCGATCGACATGTGTGCGGTTAGTTGGTTTGCCAGGCCGCCGACTTCACGTCCACCCATTGCATTGGGTTGACCTGTGAATGAAAACGGTCCCATCCCCGGGCGACCAATACGTCCAGTATATAAATGACAATTGATGATCGCATTAACGCGATCGGTGCCATACGACCATTGATTAATCCCTTGTGAATAGACGGTTACTACGCGCTCGGTGCGGGCAAACAATCGATACACATTTTCAACATCATCAATAGCCAGTTCGCAGTGTTTTGCCACATTTGTTGTGTTAACCGCACAGTTCTCGGCGCTACTAAAGGCCTGCTTTACGCCTTCGGTGTAGTTTTCTACAAACAAGTCATTACATTCTGACACGTCGCGAAGATGAAGCAGGAGACCATTAAATAAAATATGATCGGTACCGGGTTTGATCGCCAGGTGAATATCGGCAATATCACAGGTAGCAGTTTGGCGTGGATCAATCACGACCACCATTAGGTCTGGATTTTCTATTTTGGCTTTTTTTATGCGTTGGAATAACACCGGATGACACCATGCGGTATTCGTTCCCGCCAGGATGATCAGTTTGGCGCGTTCCAGATCTTCATAACAACATGGGACGGTATCCGTCCCAAAGGCCCGTTTTTGTGCGGCGACGACGGAAGACATACACAGACGTGAATTGGTGTCGATGTTGGCACTGCCAATAAAGCCTTTCATCAATTTATTGGCTAGATAATAATCTTCCGTTAATAATTGCCCGGAGACATAGAAGGCCACCGCATCGGGGCCGTGTTTTTGGATGATTTCTTGAAAACGGAAAGCGACGGTCTTGACCGCGGTATCCCAGCTTTGCGTTGAACCATCGACTTCGGGATACAGTAAACGTCCTTCCATCCCAATGGTATCGCCAAGTGCAGCACCTTTGGAGCAGAGTCGGCCAAAGTTTGAAGGATGTTCTGGATCACCCGAAATGGTTACACGCCCCTCATCGTCGAGTTGGGCAATGACACCACAACCCACACCGCAATAGGGACAGGTTGTTTTGACTTCGGTGGTGAAAGAGGGCACGTTAACTCACTAAAATCGGGAAACGGCTTTCATCTTAACATAGGGTTATTAATTAATTGAAGCAGCTGATGTAAACCGCTAATCTATTTGAAAGGTGCTGGATTATTAATAGCCATAGAAAGCCGAGGGTCGCTCGAGCTCGTTTACTGGATGAAGAGGGTATTTTGAGGAGCCTAGAAAATAGACGAGATCGAATGAAACGGGAGTGTGTTGGATGAAGATCTTAACACTCTGTTTGTCACCGAACCTGGGTGGCCTGGAATTGTATGCTCATAACGTAGGCAAAATGTTGAGTCGGGATGGCATCGAACATTATTCTGTGGTTACGGCAAAGGGCGCACTCGCCACGCGACTTTCAGAAGAGCAACAAGGTTTTTATACCTTGAGGAATGGGTTTAAATTTCTACCTGTTTTCTCGGCGATTCGTCTGGCACGCTGGATAACTCAATTAGAGATAGATGTCATTCACATCCATTGGAATCGCGACCTGAAACTGGCGGTGTTAGCCAAGTTGTTTTCGCGGCGTAAGGTTAAGCTGGTTTACAGTAGGCATATGCAGATTACGCGTAGTAAAAAAGATCCTTATCATCGGATGCTGTATAAGCAGGTGGATTGTTTGATCACGCATACCAAATTAAGTCGCCGCGAAGCCGTTCAATTTTTGCCGGTTGCGGAACATAAAATTAAATTATCCTACCTGGGTACCTCTGTACCGCCACCAGCGAATGAACAGGCCTGCAATGACTTTTTTCAAGATACCGCGCTTGCCAATAAGAATGCTGAATTCAAGATAGGTTTATTTGGCCGGATCGAACACGGTAAAGGTCAACATGTTTTGGTTGAAGCGATGAAGATTTTACAGGCCCAAAATATTGAACATGTGGTTGGCTTGGTTGGGCATGTGATGGATGACGATTATTTTAGCAAACTTAAGCAGGATATACACGCAACCGGTCTTGAAGGACGATTACATTACTTTGGCTTTATTGATAACCCGGTGCAGTTTATGAATTGCTTTGATGTCATTGTCTTAACGACCTATGCGGAAACATTTGGGTTGGTTGTTATAGAGGCAATGCATTCGGGCGTGGTGGTGGTAGCAACGAATGCCGGTGGTGTACCTGAGATTATTACGCATAATGTGGATGGCGTGTTATTTGAACCGGGTAATCATCAAGAATTGGCCTCGCGGCTGGCAAACTTGTATCACGATCCTGGGCGTCGTCAAAAGTTAGCAAAAGCCGGGCAGGTAACAGCACAAAATCGTTTTTCGCAACAGGGACATTTTGAGGAACTGAAACAAATCTTGTCGAAGCTGACGGCATCTTTGTCGTATTAAGGTTTCATTTTTCCTGGAGCGCGTGGCAGCAAGCCGGCAGGATTCTATTTTAGGATTTTGGAGACCCACCGACGCGCGAATGACGCTCCAGTCGCTGGCCCGGTTATACGGACACGGTTCTTTATTCCCCATTGCATCCCAATATTCCAACTGTTTGATTTGTAAATCAATAAATAATAGGCAATAACAATCAATATGGTAGAAATAAACGATTTAACCAATAGCTAACAAGGCTCGATAATAACGACATGTTAAATAAATCACTCAATGAAATTAGGAGATAGATAATGATTGGTGAAAATCGCGAAGGCCAGACGGTCCCCAATGTAATTTTCAAGACGCGCAAGGATAATGAGTTTGTCGATGTGAGCTCTGAACAGATTTTTGCAGGCAAAACCGTGGTGGTATTTTCGCTCCCTGGTGCGTATACCCCGACTTGTTCATCGACTCACTTACCACGCTTTAATGAATTGGCGAACGCATTTCATGACAATAATGTCGATGAAATTGTCTGCATATCTGTGAATGATGCCTTTGTGATGGATGCCTGGAAGCAGGATCAGGAGGCGGAGAACATTAGCTTAATTCCGGATGGAAATGGAGACTTTACTCGCGGCATGGGTATGTTGGTGGATAAATCGGATCTTGGATTCGGTGAGCGCTCCTGGCGGTATTCGATGCTGGTAAAAGATGGTGTCATTGAAAAAATGTTTATTGAGCCAGACGTACCGGGTGATCCGTTTGAAGTTTCTGATGCGGATACTATGCTGGACTACATTAATCCGGCAGCTCAAAAGCCGGCTGCGGTCAGTATTTTGACCAAACCGGGTTGTCCATTTTGTGCTGAGGCGAAAACCCGTATACAGGCTGAGGGGATGAGCTATGACGAAATTTCATTAGGTCACGATGCCACTTTGCGTTCAGTTCGGGCAATAACCGGTCAGGAAACCGTGCCACAAGTCTTTATTGAAGGGCACTATATTGGCGGTTCTGAGGCGTTAAACGAGTATTTCGATAAGCACCCCGGCAAGGTCGCTTGAGTATGTTGAGGCTTTGACGCTAAATAGTCGAGACGTAAAAAAAGGCCTACCAGAAATGGTAGGCCTTTTATTTTTCGTCAAACGTAGGGTTTAAACCGTTACGTTAGAGGCCTGAGGGCCCTTAGGACCATCTTCGACTTCATAAGTGACTTGCTG
>CAMYMO010000407.1 GCA_947259425.1 uncultured Ectothiorhodospiraceae bacterium
TCAACAAATCTCGAGCCTGTCGTAAACTGTTCTTCTGTTGAGCTGCGCCGATAAATTGTAGTGCCAGAAATCGTTCCAATGTCGCGGTATAATTATTTTCTAATTCAGTTGAAAACTGATCCAATATGTCTGCATCTATTCCATTATCCCAGTCCTGCTTACTTGCAAAACAGGCCGAACTGGAGACCAGGATCAACCTGGATATATACGCTGGATACAACATAGCCATGCGTTGCGCAATGAGCCCACCCAGCGACCATCCCAGTAAATAAATATCACCAGCGACATGTTGCTGAATATTTTTTTTTATTAGATGAGTTATGTTATCGAGCTCAGCAAGATTGGCAATTGAATTGCTCTGACCATGTCCAGGTAGGTCGATTGAATAAAAAGTAAATCGATCTTTCATTTTATCGATTATCGGCTTGAACAAACCTGCATGCATGCCCCAGCCATGCAAAAGTATCAGTGGCGGCCCCTTTCCTTCAATATCAATGTTTAATTCCTGCTCGTTCATTTAAAAATTACTTATTTAAACAATCAAGCAATTGCTCGATCTGTTGTTGGCTATGTTCGGCACTGAAGGTGATACGAAGTCGTGCGGTATTCTCGGGAACGGTAGGAGGACGGATCGCCGACACTAAAATACCCGCTTGCTTTAACTTTGCACTCAATTGCATCGTTGCTTGCACATCACCTATGACAATCGGTTGGATGGCCGTATCAGAACCCGTATCGAAATGATCACAAGCGAGTCCAGTAATCTCTGCTTGAGCTAGACCCTGCTTGAAAAACGAAATATTTTTATTGAGTTGATCACGACGCCATGACTCTTCATCAACCAATTTCAAACTCATTCGCGTTGCCTCAGCAATCGCCGCGGGCATCGCTGTGGTATAGATATAACTACGCGCACGTTGAATTAAAAATTCAATCAGGTCTTCATCACCTGCAACAAAAGCTCCAAAGGTCCCTAATGCCTTACCTAGCGTACCTACCAGGATCGGAACATCATCAACCGTTGCATTCACTACTTCCAAACAACCTCGACCTGTTGCGCCGACCGTACCAATGCCATGTGCATCATCAACCATTAACCAACTATTCGATTTAGCTGACTGTTTAACCAATTCAGCCAGCGGCGCGATGTCACCGTCCATACTAAACACCCCATCCGTACAAACCAGCTTATTTTTTGCCTTTGAGTTGGAAAGCTTGGACTCCAGGTCGCTGACGTCACTATGTTGAAAGCGTTGTAAGCGTGCCTGTGATAGTAAACCGCCATCTAATAAAGAAGCATGATTTAACCGATCCTCAAATACCGCATCACCTTTTGCAAGCAATGCACTGATCACACCTAGATTAGCCATGTAACCTGTCGAGAATAATAGAACGCGAGGTCGTCTTACAAACGCCGCCAACTCCTCTTCTAACTGATGATGTGCGCGACTATGACCATTAATTAAATGCGAGGCGCCACTACCGACACCGTATTGTCTCACGCCTTTGGTAAAAGCTTCGACAAGCTTAGGATGATTGGCTAAACCAAGATAATCATTACTACAGAAATTCAGGTAGGACTTTCCGTTTTGTTTTAGCTTGACCGCTTGAGGTGTATCAGTAGTGGAACGCGAACGATAGAGATCAAGTTGTTTTTGTTGCGCTAAAAACTGATGTATCTCATTTTTGTTCATTGTGGTTATTGTTTTGCTAAATCAATATTCAGTGAACTGTTTTGCGGTTAAATACAAACAACAACCCAATTAAACAGATTTAATTCCCAAGTTATCAAACAACACCTTATCGTGATTTGGGCCGGGATTGGGCGTGGTTAATAACTTCTCGCCATAAAAAATCGAGTTTGCACCGGCAAGAAAACACAGCGCCTGCATTTCATCACTCATCTCTTCACGGCCGGCAGACAAACGAACATGCGATTTTGGCATCAGGATTCGGGCCACGGCGATACTGCGAACAAATTCGATCGGTTCAAAATCCTCCGCCGCTTCCAATGGGGTTCCTTCAACTCTTACCAACATATTAACGGGCACCGATTCAGGGTGCGGCGACTGGTTTGCTAACTCACGCATTAAACCGACCCGATCTTTTCTGCTTTCCCCCATGCCCAGGATGCCACCACAACAGACGTTGATACCGGCATTACGAACATGTGCCAAGGTCTCAAGTCGATCATCATAAGTGCGGGTGGTGATGATCTCATTGTAATATTCAGGTGAACTATCAAGGTTATGATTGTAGTAATCCAACCCAGCTTGTTTGAGTCGCTGAGTCTGCGCTTCGGTCAACATACCCAAGGTCAAACACGATTCCAGACCTTCCTCTTTAACCGCAATCACCATATCGATGACTTTATCCAGGTCTTTATCTTTCGGGCGACGCCAGGCAGCCCCCATGCAAAAGCGCGACGCCCCATTTTGTTTTGCCTGTCTGGCCGCATCGACCACCGCCGTCAGTTCTAACAAAGACTCGTCCTCAACCGGAGTGTCATAACGAACACTCTGTGGACAATAGGCACAATCTTCAGAACATTTGCCGGTCTTGATGCTGAGTAAGGTACTCACCTGAACTTCATTCGGGTCAAAGTGCTGGCGATGTACATTTTGCGCGGCAAAGATTAAATCCGAAAAAGGTTGGGTAAAAAGCGCTTCGATCTCCTGATCTGACCAATCATGGCGCATCATTTGTTGATTGGATTCGGCTAATTGCGTCATAACAATTCCTTCTCTTGTTCCTGTTTATTTGGGTGGCAGGACGGGTTCTTGTTCTGTATCAAGCACGGTATCGTGCCATTCTTCTCTATATATATGTATCAAGTCATAAATGGTCCAGGGCACCATCACCACCGCCAATATTGCCCAGGTCACTAACCAGGCCGATAGTGAGGTGCCATAAAATGTCGCCACTACCACCACCAGGCCAAGCAAACCATAAAATCGATAGGCGGCCCATTGGGTATAGTGACCCACACGTTCATTCGGGTGATGCCGCAGCATGGTATATAACGCAATTGAGGCCCCAAACCAAAACACCATAATCGGCATCGGTATCAGGATGGCGAGCAAATTACCGTAATTAAACCAGGTGGCACTACGCCTGGCCGACTGTGCGGAGACGATACTTGTTGGCGTTTTTGAATCGGTTGGATCACTCATTGTGTTACCATTACTGCAGGCTGCGTTTTTAATTGCGCTCATTCATTAATAATTTAGACTTCAAATTGATTCGTTTTAAAGCTGACAGGATGTTAGCGGGCAAGGAATAATTGTCAACTCAAAGGGACTACTATGGTTTACAACTGGTTAAATAACGCTCTTAATTTCATAATGGGTCAGCACTGCCTGCTTTGTAATCAAGCTATCAAAAACCCTTCCGTCGATTTTTGCCCCAACTGCCTCAAAGACTTACCCGTTGTATTACATGGCTGCCAACAATGCGGTGTCGCGCTTGAAATGGAGCGAGTCTCCCATTGTGGCCACTGTCTAACCGCCCCGCCCAATTACGATCGAGTCATTTCAGCCTATAGCTATGCCAGCCCGGTGCGACAACTCATGGCTCGTTATAAATTTCAACGGCAACTATCGCTCGCACCGATTTTCGCCAGCGCCCTCATGCAACAAATTAAACGGCCAGATATTCGTATAGAGGCATTACTACCAGTTCCGCTTCATGCAATGCGACTTCGACAACGTGGTTTTAATCAGGCGATTGAACTGGCAAAACCGATTGCCCAGGCCTATCTCAAACCCTTGTTACTCAAGTCAATACGCCGTAACCGAAATACTGACAGCCAATTAAATCTACCCGCCAAACAACGGGCCGGCAACGTGCGCGGTGCATTCGAATATATTCAACCCATCAAAGCAAAGGGCATTGCGATAATTGATGACGTGATGACGACCGGCAGCACGGCTAACGAGTTGGCTAAAACGCTGAAATTAAATGGAGTGGAATATGTTGAAGTGTGGTGCATCGCGCGCGCCAATGCTAAACACTGAATCAGGATTAGAAACGATATTTAAAGTCGAGGAACGGACCTTTCTGCTCGATGTCGGCCTGAATATCACCACCATCAATGCTGAATTGCTGGTGCTGCCAACCCCCTTCCATACCAAAACCACTTTGCCATTGGTAACTCAATTTGGCCTTATAATCTAATGCATAATACTGATCATATTCCAAATGACGTGCGCCGATACTGGCGGACAAGCCGCTGTTCGGTAATGAATACAAAGCATTGGCATAAAGCATTGGCAACGCGGTGTTCAGATGAATCTGAGAATGTTCCAAATCATTCTGGACCAGATCGCCATCGATGAACCGCAGGTTCACACCCAAATCAACATTCAGATTATTATTGGAATGAAACGGATAAGAAAACGTCGCATCAAATTGGTTCATTTGACCAAACAGATCGTCGCTCTGAAAAAGTGAGCGATTGCTGCCGTCGGCGATATCATCACGTCGAAAACGTTCGTCCTGTAGCTGATTCCCCACCGCAAGGCTCTGGTGTTGAAAACTAAATTGAGCCTGGGGCATTTCCTTCTCGACAGCATCACTTGACCAGGCCAGGATTGGCAGACTGATTAGAACGAGTGCTATTTGTGTTTGTAACTTGCCCATGACCGTAGAACGATGTCTCTCCAAATTTTCCATATTATGTATATGGTGAATATGACCAATCCACCCCTAAAAAGTGCTAAATTTTCATTAGAGGTAGACACTATTCTAGCTGATTTGACTGAAATTTAATTAATATAGATCACAAAATTTACATTTTATGACTATATCTTAACTAATTGAATAGATGGGATATTTTATCATAATAAGCGCTGAGTAAAACCCCAATAAAAATCGACGCGCCTAACCAACTGTTATTTAAGAAGGCGGCAAAGCATTTTCGGGGCTCGCGTTCACGAATCAGGTACTGCTGGTAGGCGGCAAAGCCCATCGCAACAAGCAAAGACACATAATACGGCCAGGCCATCGCTGTTTTACTGCCTAATAGATATAGACCGAAAAACATCAGAATCTGTAAGACAAAGAGTATCATCCGGTCCGCATCACCGAATAATATCGCCGTCGACTTCACGCCGATCTTCAGGTCTTCATCCCGATCGGCCATCGCATACATGGTGTCGTATATAACGGTCCAGACAACCGTAACGGCATACACCAGCCAGGCGATGCGCGGGACATACCCCGTTTGCGCCGCGAAGGCCATCGGCACGCTCCAGGCAAACGCCATGCCTAACACGACCTGGGGCAAGTGAGTATAGCGCTTCATAAAAGGATAAATGGCCGCCAATAACAAACCAGCGAACGATAACAGCACGGTCAATATATTGGTTAACAATACCAAGATAAACGCGGTCAGAGATAAACCAACAAACAACCACAGCGCTTCCTTTGAGCTGACCTTACCGCTGGCGATGGGTCTGTGTTTGGTACGTTCGACATGGGGATCGATTTTACGATCGGCAAAATCATTGATCACACAACCCGCGGAACGCATTAATACCACGCCCGAAACGAACACAAACAAGACCAACAGGTTCGGTTTGCCATGACTGGCAATCAATAAGGCCCAGAGCATCGGCCACAACAGCAGATAGATTCCAATCGGGCGATCTAACCGAGTTAAATAATAGTATTGTCTGAGTCTATCTTTAACGTGTGGTGTTAAATATTTCATTAGTATTTAACCGCAGGCGTTGGACACTTGGCTATCGCAGGTAAAAAAATTTCATTCACGAGTAATGGCTTATCCGATAAATAAAAAGCAGAACGCCGCCCCCAGATGTAGTCAGGTTCTTCGAACATATTGTGCTCAGACTGAAGCTGGTTTGCATGAGTGTATAACAATTCACCTGGACGCATGCAGGCTACTTCAAAATGATCACGACGCATATTCGGATCGGCGAACAATACCGCACCCAAGGGGCGCGATCCCAGATTTGCCAGATATTTTTGCTTCCCCGTTAAGGTTGAGCGCGGAATCACGGTACGAGCGAACACCCAGGGATCGTCGTCACAATACAAATAGACCTCACGAATCAAGGCAACTTCACGCGATCGCATATCAAGCCGTTTTAATTCATTAAAAAGTGGCGTGCCCCATGACTGCGACATAACCCGTACTCGAAACTGGCCATCACACGCCGCAATTAACCTTGCGGTCAATGAAGCCGGATCAAACAACCAACATGACATTTTATTAGAGATCATGTGATTAAATATTTGTGCCTGGAAACGCCAGACTGATTCGCGGTGATTACTTGATTTCATTTTTTATACACTTGCAAACTGTTCCCTGTCGCCCACCCAACGCTGAATGAGTAGCTGAGTTTGTTCTGGATGTTCTGTTACCAGGGTATCAGTCCAGCGATTAACTATCGGTAATAAATGCTGATGTTTAGTTATATCCGCAATCAACATTTGCATCTCCCCTGTTTGTCTTGTCCCAAGTACTTCACCCGCACCACGTAATTCAAGATCTTTTTGTGCAATCACAAAACCATCATTGGTCTCGCGCATCACGGCTAAGCGTTCACGTGCATTTTGCGACAGGCTGCCATGATACATCAGCACGCATGCGCTGTCCTGGCTGCCCCGGCCGACGCGTCCACGCAACTGATGTAACTGGGCAAGACCGAATCGTTCTGCGTTTTCGATAATCATTAATGAGGCATTCGGTACGTCCACGCCTACTTCAATCACCGTGGTGGCGACGATGAGATCCAGATCATGTCCCTTAAAATGATTCATCACCTGTTCTTTTTGTTCTGGTTTAAGTCGACCATGCACCAAGCCGATACGAACATCCGGCAAGGCCTCCGCTAATAGATTGGCCGTATCTTCAGCGGCCTGGCATTGCAACACGTCAGACTCTTCGATCAGACTACATACCCAATAAATTTGCCGACCTTGTTCGCTGGCCTTGACCACGCGTTGTACAATTTCATCCCGGCGTGAATTCGGAACCACCACTGTCTCAACAGGTTTTCGACCAGGCGGCAGTTCGTCAATAATCGATACATCCAAATCAGCATACACCGTCATTGCCAGGGTTCGGGGAATCGGTGTCGCCGTCATAATTAATTGATGTGGGTAAAACCCCTGTTGCCTGCCTTTCTCGCGTAACGCCAGGCGTTGGTGTACACCAAAACGGTGTTGCTCATCAATGACCACCAGGCCAAGTTTCGCGAACACAACCTCATCCTGAAATAAGGCATGGGTTCCGACGATGACTTGTGCATCGTGATCGGCAATCGCCGCCAGTGCTTCACGCCTTGCTTGAGTTTTTAGTTTCCCCGTTAACCAGGCTAAACGAATATCTAACTTCTCAAACCAAACCTGCATATTTTTATAATGCTGCTCGGCGAGGATCTCGGTAGGCGCCATGATCGCTACCTGATAACCTGACTCAACGGCTTGTAACGCTGCAAATACGGCAATCATG
>CAMYMO010000408.1 GCA_947259425.1 uncultured Ectothiorhodospiraceae bacterium
CATGTAATGACGCCGTGCCATTTTGAGTTGGACACCAGACTTCGCATTTGTCCCTGGTCCACAGGGCCGTGGCATTCATGGGTTCCATCGTGGCATGGTTCTGAAAAGGATAACGGTAAGTCGCTTCAACAACCTTGTTTGCAGCCTTTAACGCCTGGTTAATATCACCGTTCTGGTTACCAACAAATACTTCATCATTCGACGTTAAACCTTCATCCAACATTTTATCAATAGAAGCACTACTCAGCTTCGCGTTAGGTCCTTCATCCCAGGTAATGGGTAAGCTATCCAAAGCCTTGTTGGCCTGCCACCAGGTATCGGCCACAACGGCAACCGCAGTATCATCAACCGCCACGACTTTGCGTACACCAGGCATGTTACTTACTTTTGCTTCATCAAAAGATTTAAGTTTGCCTCCAAAAATTGGACAGGCTTTGATACTGGCATTTAACATACCAGGCAAATTAAGATCGGCCGCAAACACCTGCTTACCATTAAGTTTGTCATCCGTATCCAGACGCTTGACCGGTTGACCAATCAATTTCCAGTTGGTTGGATCTTTAAGCTCAACATGTTCCGGGGGAAATAACTCAGCCGCCGCCACAGCCACTTTTCCGTAAGTCGTTGTACGACCACTTGCTTGATGGGTGATCACACTGTTTGCCACCGTACATTCAGCCGTCTCGACGCCCCATTGTTCTGCTGCCGCTTGTAGCAACATTTGTCGCGCCACTGCGCCGCCCTTGCGCACATATAAATGACTGCCACGGATGCCCTGGCTACCACCGGTTGCGAAACTCTGCCAGACTTTATCGCGCTTTATGTTTTCGCCCGGGGTAGGATATTCAGTCGTGACTTTTGCCCAGTCACATTCGAGCTCTTCTGCCACCATTTGTGCCAGGCCGGTCAACGTACCCTGCCCCATTTCAGAACGGGCAATACGAATGGTTATCGTATCATCCGCTTGAATCACCACCCAGGCGTTTACTTCCGGAGCCTGCGTTTTTTCTGTCGGCGCGCCGGCAGGACTGGTCGTTATTTCAGTGTTAGCCTTTTCAGCATCAGCTGCATTGTCACCACAACCGGATAGATAAAGACCAAGCGTAAATCCAGCCCCTGCCTTGCCGGTGGTGATCAGAAATTCGCGACGCGAAACTTTGATGAGTTCTTTTTTCATCATGACCTCCCGCGCTTGCTAAGCTTATTTTCGATCTGCACAGCTAAATGAATGCCACGTCTTACTCGGTTAAATGTGCCGCAGCGGCAAATATTTGTGATACTGGCATCAATATCCGCATCACTCGGTTCAGGGTTCTTGTTCAGCAGCGCGGCAGCACTCATGATCATGCCCGGTTGACAGTAACCACACTGTGGCACATCAAGTTCTTTCCAGGCCTGTTGTAAAGGGTGATGGTTATCGGCCGATAGACCTTCGATCGTCAAGATTTCCTGGGAGGAATTAATGGATGACACCGGCACCACACACGATCGTACAGCCTGACCATTTATATGTACCGTGCAGGAACCACAACTGCCAATGCCGCAACTGTACTTGGTCCCCGTTAACCCAAGCTGTTCGCGCAACACCCAGAGCAACGGCATATCACCATCAATATCAAGGGTATGCGTCTTACCATTTACTTTCAGCGTGACCATATCGACTCCTCCCTGTAATGTAGCCTGACTAGATTAACATGTTTATTTCAAAAGTGTATGTCCTCTGGTCTCGTTTTTTTTGGTGTAAACGTAAGATTGACAATCATTTATTTAACCCAAAAATACGGCCCTGATCATTCTCTAGTCATTCTTTCCCAACCCGCGGTACCCGCATACTTTCCATAAAGCGAACCGTCAGCTTGAGCTTCTAACAGAATTCTTGGTGTATCAGGTGATTGTATTACGATATAATTATTGTTTCGAAGTGCTTTAACTGTAAACTTACTTCCCAGGTTATATTCAACTTCATAGTTTCCATGCAACATCTTTTTAATGATCGCCTTGCCTGTATATTTGTCGCCCTCAGCAGAAAGACCATCTACGTTAAACTTGCCAACGAAGGGGTCCGATGGTTTTTGAGTTTTCACTTCTGGTTTAACTCTAATCGTTTCATTCTGTGCAGCAACCACCTCGTAAGCACCCGGTTCGGGGGTCACATCAAAACATCCATTATAGTTACAATCCACCGCGATAATTCTATCCCCGCATGGATACTCATATCGTTTAAAACTACCGACTGTCGATACTTTTGGTTTACCACTTATCTTGCAGCCCAAGTTCAGCCCGATTTTTTTCGCCGCCACTGATTCTCTTTTTTCTTTCTTAACAACTTCATCCTTTATTACGCGAAACGATTTTGTTGCTTGTCTAATCTGTTTGACTTCTTTTGGAGTAAATTTGATATGATTTTTTCGCGGACCATTTGGTAATTCGACAATAGACAAATACGTTTTATCAAAAAAGAACAAAAAAGGAGAACCCTTATATTGTTTACGACCAATACGCCCTGTTAATCTAAACTCATTATCTTTAGCGACGTTATATTTTAGGTTAAGGATACGCTTGCTCCAAGTATCATATAAAATATAGTTATTATCTGACGTAAATTCGATAATAAAGCCCCCTTGCTTCCATAATCCTAATAGTTCTTTCTTCCCAGCCGGTTCAATTTTGGTTGTTTTTCTCTGATACTCAAGCGCATGCAGGTTAGGCAGGAACGTACACAGCAGGCACGTCCCTATAATTATTTTTCTTATCATCTAAAAATTAACTCCTGTGCTATGAAACGATAAAATCTCTAAAGACCATAGTGTCAGACACCGTTGAAAAGACAGTCTTACGCCTAGACCAATCTAGCGACCAGAATCCTTCAGGGTTCAGGAACTACTTAATGACCAGAACTTCTTGTTCAGAGAATCCTTAATGAAGCCCACTAGGGGTTCTAAGTGCTGTCCCAATTATGTAATGTGGCAATGCAAGACCTGACGCCATTACGCTGCAATTATGTAATGTGGCAATGCAAGACCTGACGCCATTACGATTACGCGTTGTACGCGGACGCCATTACGCGTTGAATCGCCCTACAGGGTGGTTTCATTCTTTGAGTTTTATCCGCAGCTTACCATCGTCCACTTCTATCTCTTCCACGCCATCATTGATCAACTGCCAGAAGCCGCCGGCTTGACCAAACTCTTTAAACAGGTCGATGTTTTTCAGGTTGCCGAGCCAGGCGTTGGGCAATGGCACGCCCCACACGCTGACGCCTTTGAGTGCGGCGCGGGGTCGACCGTTTCTCAAGTGCAGTTCCATACCGGCGGTGACCTTGAGGGTTTTGCCGCCCAGTACGGGGAAGTCCGGGTCCAGATCCACCAGTAATTTAGCGCTGGCGAGGTTATCGGAGAGGTCGATGGCCAGTTTGCTGGCCAGTTCGGTATTGTTGGCCAATAAGGCGTTGAGTTCTTTTTCACTAAAGTGAATCTCTCGGCTGGCGCCCTCTTCGCTGTAGGCTTCGGGTTCAAGCGTGTTTGAATTTTTGGAGGATTTTTTCGACGGGGCCCGGCCACTGAGGCGATCGATTTTTTGACTTAGTTGCTGTTGTTCTTTTTTATTCAGCTCCACCGGCGAAAACGAGGTCGGAAATAGATAGGTGGTAAACACCCAATAACCCACCACGACGGTAATGACCATGGTGATGACAACAATGCCGAAGGTGCGCCAACCATTACGCGCAGGTTTGCCCGGAGTGGGTTCAGGATTGAGGGCTTGTGCTTCGTTGCTCATGATGTTTACTTCTGTTGGTTATGCTATTTAATTTCTGGCACTTCAGAATCCCTTCGGGTTTCCCCTTAGAATCGCTATCGGGCTGCGTTAAGGATTCTCTGAACAAGCTCTGGTCGTCAAGTATTTCCAGAACTCGTAAACTCGTTCTGGTCATTCCCGTCCATCGCTCCCCTCTAAAAAGTAAATAGAGGGTATCCAGGGGAATGATAAAACTATTTTTATTTCTTCTCCCTAATGGAGAGAGATTATAATAGGTTTTTATTTATTAAATAATCCTTTTAGTTTATCTTCGGCTTTTTGTTTTTCGGCTTCGAGCTTGGCGTCGCTTTCTTGTTTCAGTTTGGCTTTTTCAGCTTCAACTTCTGCCTTAGCCTTGGCTTCTTTTTCTTTTAGTTTGGCTTTTTCTTCTGCAAGCTTAGCCTTGGCCTCGCCCTTGAGTCGTTCCAGTTCCTGGCCAAATTGACTTTTTTTCAATTCTTTTTTGGCCGCGTCGATCAGGCGGTCGATAATTTCCGTGGCCAGTTCGGTTGATGTGGCGCCCTTTGAGCCACCGAGGTTGTTCATGGTGATGGTTGGCAGTTTGAGCTGGTATTCTTTATTTTTCAGGGGCACCACTAGCGCGTTTAAGTTGCCATCGGTAAACAAAATACGTTTGATGATCAATCGCGGTCCTGCATCCGCCGTTTGATCCGCTTCTCGTTCAGGTTGATCCGTGGGTTTACCCACGCTCAGTTTTTTCTTGAGTTCGTTAAGGTTATTTTTTTTGTCGTTGTTGATCTCTAAAAACACCTGCGGGGCACGCACCGTGATCTCGTCGATAATATAAGGCTCTTCTTTGAGGGAGCTTAAGTTTATCGCGGTTTTAATCTGACCCAGTGAAAATGCATTGGGCGCTGCAAAGCCTTTCGGGCTAGCAACCGTCAGGCCCTGGAGGGTACCGGATCCGTCCTGCAGTATGATCTTAACCCGATCGACTCGCACTGCAGTCTGGGTTGCCGCAGAACCGTGCTTTTCTATTGCCGCTTTGACGATGGCATCGAGGTTGGTTAACAGATAATACACAGCAACCGCCAGGGCGATCACGATAACCAGACTAAAACCGAGAATGACTTTTTTCATGGGGCGTCCTTTTCCTGCAAAGGGAATGTGTTTTATTTTATTCCCTCTACCCAGCAAGAGGGAAAACTATTTCTACACTATATATTATAGTGACAGGCATGCAACCATATTCAATATATTGGGCCTGGTTTGGTTGAAAACCATGCAAACCAGTCATTCACTTGTCTGTAGAAATACACTTCTATTTTTGCTGCATTAATTTTTCCATTAATGAAACAGGTCGGTCTTCAATACGTTTTCCATCATGGTAAAACACCACCAGTTCGAGTGGACCGGAGTTGGTCGCCTTGTAAGCTACATTGTCCGGGCTAATGGTGTAACGACCTATCATCTTCTCGGTCGGCCACTCGATATCAGTATAGGCCAGGTACACCAGTTGTGAGCAGACAATTTTGTCAGTGGTTTCAACGTTAAAGTTAAAGTCGTATTCTTTTCCAACCTGTCGTAAGGTCCGTATCACTCGCGCAGCGGTTTCCTGTTTGCTTCGTTTGGGATCACGTATAATAGCCGCATCATCAACGTTCATGAAATGCGCCAGTGAATTCATTTCAACTCCACTGCGTAAAGCCTCAACGACACCTTGTGAGTTCACGATTTGTGAATGAAAAGATTTAACGATTGGGTGTTCCCAGATACCCAGGTCTTTTAATTCAGCTTCCGTTCCCACCCAGATAGCGGCATGCCCCCAATGTCCAGGGATCATTTTATCGGTTAATCGAAACGGGGTTTTTTCTAATAATATGTCACCGGCCCTAAGATGTTCTGTTAGATAATCATGACTCATGTCATCTTGATATAGCTTACCTTTGCGCTCTTCGACCAGGCCCATGAGGTTACCAAAGACTTTACTGACTTCATTCACGGTCACGCGTTTGAATTCAATAAGTTCATCGGTTAATTCAGCGCTGGCCTGTTCGGCCTGTCGATCCTGGAAACCATCAATGGTGGCATCACGCATTACCGGATAGGATGGGCTTTGTTTTATTAACGTGCTTAAGTAATTCGCATTGGCATCTTTGCTAAGGCGAGCTTCAAAACCTGGAGTGTGCGCATCGAAGTAAACAATCTCGTTATTGACATGCATGACGTTGGAAATATTGAACATGGTATCCGTGACCGCATTGAGCTGATCTTCCTGTCGCCCATAGCCGAGGTCACTTTGGTTTAAAAACTGTCGAATGCGATCATGTTCATTTAAAATTGATGCGGTAGTGAAATACGTATCGTACAACATCAGGGTTGCCGATAACGCCAGCATCGTGCCCTTGTATCGCGTAAAGTTATCGATTGGCGGCAGGCCCTTATCAGCCATCACCGGTTTGCTGGCTTGTAACCAGCATTCATTTCTGGCCACCACCCCGACTACCTGGTCACTCAGTTCCAGACCTCGGGACATGCCTTTGTTTAGGCTATCGAGCATATGAGGAGGAATGGCCTCATCACGTCCGATGTTGTCGGTGATCCAGTTGGTCAGTTTGAGCGCCTTTTCTCTCGCCACCAACACCTCTTCCATTAATTCCTGGTAGTGTTGTATTTCACTGTCTAGTTTTTGGTTTAATAAGGCCGTACTGCCGTTCGCCTCAGACAATCGTGCCCAGCAATATTGATGGTCGTGCTCGTGATTTTTACGGGTGATCAGGCGGTCGGTTGCGCAGCCCGATACAAAAAAAACCAGAATACCCAGCGTTATCAAATTTAGACATTTTTTAGTATTGATCTTCATCTAACATCCTTATTTTTTCTAATCTTAACCTATTTCAAGTCTATATTGAAAAAATAGTAAACCGGGAGAGCGTGACAAGGCATCTTTAAAATTCTGTTTATGCAAAGCGCCACAGTCAGTGCCAAACAATCACTTAGCGCCATTGTTCGCACAATAAATAGACGATTTTGAATCTGTGTCATTTCGTAACATTGTGTGTATTGTACTTTGGCCATGAATAAATATAATCAAGCCTATAGCACTTACAATAATTTTTTCATCGTAAAATTTAGCTGAAATCAAACCTGATCATCTGCTCATGTTTGATATTACCTAGCCTACAGGAGGTTCGCATGTCGATGACAACCATGCTCCAAAAGTATTTACTCCAGAACGATATAACTTTCGAAATCCTGCCCAAACCTTCTAACTCAAACCGCTTAGGCTCAACCCGTTGCACCCATGTTAAGGGCCATCTGATCGCCAAGCCTGTCATTTTTGAAGATAAAACCGGTTATCTCATGGCCGTCGTGCCTGCTGATGAGCGCGTCAAAGTGAGTAAGCTGAATCAATTACTTAACCGTAATATGTCGCTCGCCAACGAAGATGATCTACGTAATCTGTTTACGGATTGTGATTCGGGTGTCATCCCGCCAATTGGATCGGCTTACGGCATCCAGAGCATCATTGATGACGATTTATTGCGTTGTAGTGATATCTACTTTGATACCGGTGATCATAACGAGCTAATTCACATAAAAGGTCGCGACTTTCATCGGCTAATGGAAGGGGCGCCTCACTCGAAAATCAGTCTGCATTAAATCTAGCTAACGCTTATGCTGGTCGGTTTATGCCGCTAACCGGCGATGCTCCATGA